>NZ_PGCK01000010.1 GCF_021023085.1 Methanooceanicella nereidis
AAAAAGACCGTTTTCAGACAAAAAATCACAAAAAAACCAACAAACCCCACAACCATCCGCATACCAACCACCAAAAAACACGACCACTACCAACCAAACCCAAAAAACACAAGCACGGGAACACTGGAACCACAAAATTTTGTCAGATATTAAGGGCACGAAAGCTCTAAGAATTCACTCACTAAATCTCTAAGGCTCTAGCATCACCGTCAACGCTCAAACATCCCAAACGCCCGACTCAACGCTCAAAGTGCACAAATCCACTAACTCTAAAACAAACCCCGAACATCTCTAAAGCACGAAAGTTTAAACCGCAGTTTGTGTTGCGCCTTATTTATCGTGATTATATCCGGTATGCTTCAGTCGTGTTGAACCGAAACTGCGGTTTAAACTTTAGTGTTTTGGGGAGGTTCGGGGTTTGTTTTAGAGTTAGTGAATTTGAGAAGTTAGTGTGTTGAGTCGGGCGTTTGAGCAGTTGGTGCGTTGACGGTGATGCTAGAGCCTTAGAGATTTGGTGAGTGAACTTTTAGTGCCTTTGAGATATTAAAAAATCGTTAAAAAATTTTAGTGTTTCCGTGTTTCTGTGAAATTAGTATCTACCTGCCATCCGAAAGGCCTAATTAAAATTCCCGATAATTCAAGGCTGATCTGGGGTAAAATATTTTTTCATGATTAAAAACCGCTGATAAGAATATTCAGCCCCTTAATGATAAATAACACTCCATTTCACGTATACGCTCGCGTCTATGGCCGAAACGCGAAAAAGCTTATTACGTATGATTACATTATTAGCCATTATGTCATTTCTCGAGGGAGAGAAAACGCAGCTAAACCCTGAATATTTTAAAAAGCTTATAGATACAAGGCTTTATGCGATAAAGGAGAGAAAACACCAGGACGGGGCGATAATAACATTCTACTGTCCGGAGTGTAAACATAATAACACTATCATGAAGCCGCTGTTTTTCCAGAGCCTCACAATGGACTCTTTTATGCATACGGTCTCAAGCTACAAGTTCGAGACACATAACTGCGTGTGCGGCAAAAAACTGGATTCTAATAATATCGTCATCGCGCTGTATGCCCATTATTTCCCGGATACAAGGCTCGACCTTCAGGCGGAGATCACGGCAGGCAGCGATTTCCTCGCGTTCTATAAAATGGACCTGAAAGGGCGCAGGGAACCTCTCGAGAGCATCATGGACTTCAGGCACATGTATGAGACCTTCGGGCATGTGCTGAGCGCGAGAGAATGCTGGAAGCACATGATGAAATCGGTACAGGAGACAAAAAATATCCAGCTTTATAATGTGGAGAAGGGCTACATTCTTATCGCCATGCCGGGCGAAAAGCCTTATGCAAGGGTGAACATGAGGGAGATCGCAGGTCCGGACTGGCCCGGAGAATCTGCGCGCGTCATTAAGCTAAAAGAGCTTGAAGAAGAGACCTCGGATTTCAATGAGACATACAGGGAATGGATGCCCGAGTATAAGAACGACATCAGGAGCGGCCGTATAGACGCGACGGTGATCATTGATGTCAATGCACTGCAGGAGGTCCTTGAAAGGACATTGAACGAAGAGGGCATGGATTTCGTCATACAGGACAATAATTGCTACGTCGTTAAAAAACCATTCAAGGCGTATCTTCCAATTAAGGAGATCGTTAAAGAGATCGCCTACAGGGGAAAAAGTTTCCAGGAGATCATAGAGGAGAAAGTCGATATTGCCCTTAACAGCATATACTCGGCGGAGAATATCTACAATACGATAAAAAGGGACATGCCGTCTTATGATATTTCTGTAAATGACGACTTTTTAGAGATAACTAACCCGAGGAGCGGCCTATCCGAAAAGATCAGCTTATACAGGCCGTTAAAGCGCGGCAGTATAAGGCAGATCGTCGCTGACCTCCGGGAAAATCTAAGCAAGAGTGAAGAGTTCCGGCCGTTATGTAAATGCGGCAAAGACGCTTTTATCATTAAGTCAATAGAGCCGGCCTCATGGCTTTCCGGCACAAAGGACTCTTTCAACTATCTTTATGAAGAAAAAGAGAACGCCATAGTATTATACTACATATCCTGCGGAGAGCATACAAGGCCCATAATGAAGACAGACCTGGCGGAATGGCTGGTTAACAGAAAAGACCTTGACGAGGCATTCAAGCGGGAGCTAGACAGCCTGAGGATAAACGTCGAGGCACATGCTGGCGCATATGATAAAGACGTCATCATAGGAGTGTTAAGCAACAGGGCTTGTGACATAATGATAGACCCGGCATTCGTAAAAGGCCTGACAGTCGCCCTTGACGTTGACATGGGCAACAAAGTGATAGTATACGCGCCGATGAAAGAGCTGGTGCTTATCTATAGAGAGGACGCAACCCTTGAGAACCTGAACATGGCAGTGATGGACCTTCAAAATATCGCCATGAAAAAAGACGTGAATCAGACGGCGCTGGACTATATAGAAGTGTTCGACCTCGATGAAGCACACGGCATATTCAACATCATTTCATTGCCGGATAAGCCGATAAATGAGAACGCTGAAGAAATTGCGAGCGTAGAGGCCCCCGCATACGATAAAACCCCCGTAATGGACGATGCTGAGATCATCATAGATAGTAAGCCTTCAACGGCCGTGAAAAACACTGAACAGTCAAGTATGGACAGATTCGAGGAAAAAGTAAAGGATGACAACTAAGGAGTCTGTCTCAATATTTCTTTAATTTATTATTTAATTTATTTTTAATAAAATCCACACGAAGGCAACAAAGAGAAACTGACATATGCATCAAAGAGATTAAGGAACGGTGCGCTCAGGCTCTTATGGAATATTATTTTTAACGTTGCCGTGATCTTCCGAAGGCAATAATATAACGAACCTGCAGCCCTTACTATAATCCCCCGTGACACGGTCCTCGATCCATACTTTGCCGTTAAAGTCGTCCAGAAGCATCTTCACGAGATAAAGCCCCAGTCCGCTTCCGCGTACACCGGTATTGCCGCGGTTAAGCCTGTTGAACAGTTTTGATTTCAGGCTATCGGGAATGCCGGGGCCGTTATCCTCCACCGTCACCTCATAATATTGAACTTCATCGACACATTTCTTATTGATACGGATATCGATCGTTACCAGCCCGTTGGAGTGTTTTATGGAATTTCCGACCAGGTTCATGAATACATCTTTGATAAGCTCGTTAGCCAGGATATTTGACTCGTACTGCACCACATAATTGATCGTGACATCGACCCCCGGAAAGCCAAGATATTCATTCCTGACCTCGTCGAGAACTTTACCGATGTCTATGACCTGCTTCTTCAGGTTGCCGACCTTGGCTTTTTGTATCATTCTCACGTTATCTATGAGCCGGGAACTGTTTTTGAGCATTTCATAAGGCTTTGCAAGTAAAACACTTTCGTCGCCATTGATATCCAGCATCTCAAGAGCCAGTTCCAGGTATCCTAAGGCTATCTGGTTCATATTGTTGATGTCATGGCCCATAAGGTCGACGTAAAGCTCGGCCTGGCGCTTCGCTTCATACAGTGCCATCTCCGAAAGCTTAAGCTGTGTGATGTCCCGGGATATTCCCAGGAAGGAGTTCTTATACCCTTGCGCGTCTTTTATGGGGACCAGCCATGTACCTAGCCAAAATCTGCCTTTACTCGTCCTAACTTCTTCCTCGACATATAATGGTTCACAGCTGGCTATGACCTTGCTTAAGCTACAGAGATGGTCTTTTAACCTGTCGTTACCTACGACATCATTCCAGCATTTTCCGATCAGGTCTTTCGGCTGGCGTTTTAATTTTCTGGCCGCAAAATCGTTGATATATAAGATCCGGCCTTCGCCATCGCAGATAAATATCATATCATGGGCGGCCTCGGCCAGCGTCCTGTAACGCTCTTCGCTTTCTATTAATGCATTTTCTGCCTTTTTACGATCGGTGATATCCTCTACGAACACCAGCACTTTCCTTTTACCGTTATCGTCCATCGGTATCCCGATGAAGTTCCTTATGTTGGTCTTTTTACCGTAATGCGAAGTATATTCTACAGGGCCCTGGACGAACGGCTCACCCTGGAGAGCGGACTTGATCATTTCAGACATGCCGATCTCATCATAGGTTTCCAGCTCGAATATGTTCAGCTTTTCAAATTGCTCATACGTGTCGCCGGATATATGTATCATAGCCGGGTTGACATATTCGATATTCCCGGTCTCGCCGACAACGTAAATGCCAAAGGGAGCTTTTTCAAGGATGTTTTGCATCAGGCCGTTCTTTCTTTCGACCTCTTTCTCTGCAAGTTTGCGATCGGTGATATCCCGCAGATAGACGGACAGCCCGTCTGAAGCAGGGTATGCGTGTCCCTCTACCCAGATGTTTTGCGGCTGAAGATAATCTACAAAATCTACAGGGACTTTCTCTTTCATCGACAGGTAACAGAGATTACAAAAATTCGTCGCGGATAACTCGGGAAACTCCTCGCACAGGTTCTTCCCGGCCAGGTCTTTTCCGTATACGCTGAATATTCTCTCAGCCTCAGGATTTAAGTAGACTATCCTGCACCGGTCATCCACGGCAAAAAACGCATCGGATATGCTCTCTAAAATATTTATCATTTTAGAGTTAGCATGATAAAGCTCCATTTCTGCGACCTTACGCTTGGATATATCGGTATAGCATTCTATCCGGCCCCCTGCATATATCCCGGAACTGACAGGCTGGCTCCAGTGCTCAAGCCACCTTTCCTTTCTCTCGCCCGAAGGAATGATGTGACATTCGAATTTTTCTACATAAGTATTATCCGAGTATGTGGAAAGCACTTTACTTTCAAAGTTTTCGGGGTGCTCGAAAATGAATTTGATCCTTTCCCGGATCATTTGTTTTTTATCTTTTCCAAGTACATCTTCCCTTTTTATTCCGAAAAAGGTTTCCAGCGTCTGGTTTATCCACACTACCCGGAAGTCCCTGTCAAGAATGAAAAAGCCGATAGTCAAACGATCAAGAACGTCGTTTATTAGCGACCGGTATTTTTCTTCGTTTTCTTGTATCCTTTTTTCCGCCTGTTTACTATCTGTGATATTTCTCGCTATGGTGGATACTCCCGTTATCTCCCCTTCGGAGTTTAGAATGGGAAAAGCATCCAGGGAAATGTCGATGATGTCCCTGTTTTTTGTCATTCTGCGCGTATCAAGGTTTACAAAATTTTCCCCGCTAAGGATCCTGTGCAGGTATTTATTTACATCATGTCTACGGTCTTCCGGGATTATGCGATCTACCGGGCAGCCTACCATTTCACCGGCGGTGTACCCGTAAATTCTTGCGGCCCCTTCGTTCCAGCTTAGTATGCTCCCCGTTTTATCTAAACTTATGATAGCGTCGGTACATGACTCTACTATGGAAGCCATCTGCCTGATCTTCTCCCCGGCAGATTTTCGCTCAGTGATATCCTGAATAAAAACAGAAATGCCGTCATCATGTTTATTAGCCATTATCTCCAGCCAGATATTATCTCCGGGGATTAATTTTTCAGTTACAAATGTATTTGATCCGGACATATCTTTAAAAAAATCAATGTATAATTCGGTACCGACTATCCCGGGAAATACGTCCCATACGATATTGCCCAGTAATTCATTCTTGTCTTTGCCGATGATGCGCTCTGCAACCGTGTTAACATAAGAAAAACGCCATTCGTTATCGAATATTATGAAACCGCTTGACATACTATCGAGTATGGAGAATATTTTTCCGGTGACCTTATGCAGATCGCCTTCGGCGCGTTTCTTATCGGTCACATCGATAAACGTAGTTACGATCTCTTTTACAGAATTTGTCCCGTCATAAAAGGTCGGCTTTGAATTAAGCTGCAGCCACCTTATTTTTTTACTCGCGCTGTTTATGCCCAGGACCAGGTCTGATAAAGGTTCTCCCTTCATCAGCTTTAAGAGCCTGATCGTACTTTTCCCGGGGAAGGGAGAGCCGTCCTCATGGATCGCGTAAAAAGGCAGTTCATGTACCCTGCGCCCCATCAGAAAATCCTGCTCCATTTCAAATAGCTCGCATGCGGATCTATTCGCATAAGTTATGATGTAATTATGGTCTTGTATGATTATTCCCGAATTTACTGCGTCTAAAAGGCTCCTGAAATTTTTTGTATCTATGATCGTGGTATTGATTTCAGTCATTCTCGCAGCCACCGCTTATGTTACCCGCGCTATAGCTCATTCTTGCACATTATGCCTGCTATCTTTATCCTATTGAATTTTATACAATTCATGATAGAATTTAATAAGAGTATCCGCTTGATAGATAATAAATGTTAGGTAAAATAGACAATGTCAACGGTTTTTTGCAATCATGACGGAAATAATCTTAATATTTTTATTATTTGAACGAGAAAACCGGGCGGAGTATCCCGTCAACTTACAGACATATACGATCATCGGCTTATCCGGCGGATGTGAACTTTAAGTATATAAGTTGATGTGATGAATTCCTACCATATCACTTTCATTGGCGCCCGATCGGATAGTGAACCCATGATCTTGGAATTTCCGGGATACGGTACGAAGGATCCTTACACATATTTTATACCGCTAAGTATTTGTTCCATTTACACAAATAAACCGCCTGATATGCATCTGGTATGAATAGCTTTATATGGATAAACCGAGTTATAGGATAGCATACAACACACTTGAGGTAATTTCATGGAGTACTGGCAACCAGAGGTTGAGACCTTAGAGCGTGGTGCATTGAGGGAGCTGCAACTTAAAAGGCTAAAGAAGACGGTAAACAGCGTCTATGATAATGTACCGTTCTATAATAAAAAATTTAAAGAGTTAAACATTAGGCCAGAAGACATTAAAACGCTTGATGACATTAAAAAACTACCATTCACAAAGAAAAACGATCTCAGGGAGAATTACCCGTTCGGCCTTTTTGCCGTGCCTATGAGTAAGGTCAACAGGATACACGCGTCTTCAGGTACGAGCGGTAAGTCCACAGTAGTAGGTTATACAAAAAATGACCTGGACGTATGGGCCAACCTTATGGCCAGGTGTTTCTTCATGGCGGGCGTGAGGCCTGGCGACATTTTCCAGAATGCCGCGAATTACGGGCTTTTCACAGGAGGCCTTGGGATACATGCCGGCGCGGAAAAGCTGGGCTGTACCGTTGTCCCCAGCGGTACGGGAAGCACCGAAAAACAGATCGAGATGATTAGGGATTTTGGCGTCACGGTGTTGCATTGTACTCCTTCTTATGCATTATATATCGCCGAAACAGCAAAAAAACTGGGATATGAGCCGGGCTCGCTTCCGTTAAGAATAGGTCTTTTCGGCGCGGAGCCCTGGTCGATCAATACCAGAAAAGAGCTTGAAAGATCTTTCTGGATCAGGGCTTATGACTCTTACGGGCTTTCGGAAATGATGGGGCCTGGCGTCGCTTTCGAGTGTACCGAGCAGAACGGCTTGCACATATGGGAAGATGCGTTCATCGTAGAGATACTGGATAAGAACGATGAACCATGCGCCCCCGGAGAAAAAGGTGAGCTCGTCCTTACCACGCTTTGTAAAGAGGCGCTGCCGATAATCAGGTACAGGACCGGCGACATAACGACGATAGACGACGAAAAATGCTCCTGCGGCAGGACCTCCGTCAAGATATCCAAGTTCTTCGGCAGGGCCGACGACATGCTTATCGTCAGGGGCCTTAACGTGTTCCCGAGCCAGATAGAGCATGTGCTGATGGAAATGCCCGAGGTTGGCGAACATTTCCAGGTCGTGCTTGAGCGTGTGAACCACCTGGATGAGATGACAGTAAAGGTGGAGATGAGCGACAGGGCATTCTCGGGCGAGCTCGGCGACCTGAAAAAGGTCACCAATGCAGTAGCCGGCAAGCTGAAGAGCTCTTTGAACCTCCGTACTAAGGTAGTCCTCGTGGAAAAAGGAAGTCTGCAGAGGTTCGAGGGTAAGAGTAAGAAGGTAATCGATTTAAGGACGAGTATATAATAATAGTATTGAAAAAAGATATTAAGGATAATAAGAGGAAAAGGATGGCAATGCTTGATTATTGGAATGCTGCGGCCGAAAGGACTCCTTTCGAGGAGCTTCGGGAGATCCAGCTCAGAAAGTTAAGACAGCTCGTTGATAACGTGTACAGGAACTCGTTATTTTACCGCACGAGGTTTGACGAGGCTGGTGTGAAGCCGGAGGACATAAAAAGTCTTGACGACATTACCAGGCTGCCATTTACGTTTAAAAAAGACCTTCGCGATAATTATCCGACAAAGATGTTTTGCGCACCGCTAAACCAGGTCGTCAGGTACCATGCCTCTTCCGGCACTACCGGAAAGCCTACGGTAGTTGGTTATACAAGGGGCGACATCGACTGCTGGACGACCTCGCTGGCCAGGTCGCTTACGGCATGCGGGCTTGGCAGGGGCGACGTCATGCAGGTAAGTTACGGATACGGCCTGTTCACCGGAGGCCTCGGCATGCATTATGGCGCAGAAGAGATAGGCGCAAGCGTGCTGCCCATAGGTGTCGGCAATACCGAACGCCAGATCGAGCTTATGATGGACCTGAACACGACAGCCATCGCATGCACGCCATCTTACCTGCTCCATATGAACGAGGTCGCGAACTCCATGGGAATAAGCATAAAGGACGATACCAGCCTCAGAGTCGGTATCCTCGGCGCAGAGCCATGGTCGCTGGAGACGCGCAAACGTATAGAGGATCTCATGGACATTAAAGCATATGACATCTATGGCACATCAGAGCTTTCGGGACCGCTGTTCACGGAGTGTAAATGCCAGGATGGAATTCATATATGGGCAGACCATTTCCTGCTCGAGATCATAGATAAGAATGGCGATCCGGTGCCTGAGGGGCATAAAGGAGAGCTTGTCGTCACGACATTATCCAAAGAAGCATTGCCGCTGATAAGGTATCGCGTCGGCGATATAACGGTCATTAATAATGAGGAGTGCGAATGCGGAAGGACCCATCCCAGGATCATGAGGATCATGGGCCGTGCGGACGACATGCTGATCATTCGCGGTATCAACGTATTCCCGAGCCAGGTAGAGTCTGTGCTCATGAACATACCGGAAGTGGGAGAGCATTACCAGATAATCGCGGACAGGAACGGCGAACTTGACGAGATGACTGTGCGGGTGGAAGTCACCAGGGCGGCATTCAGCGATAAGCTGGCAGACCTGATGAAACTTGAGAAAAAGATCAAGGAAGCGCTGCAAAAAGTCCTTAACATTTCCACGAAAATAGAACTTGTCGAGACAGGCACATTGCCAAGGTCGATGGGTAAGGCACAGAAAGTAATAGATAAAAGAAAGATATGATTACTATATATTGAGGAGATATTCTTTATGAAGGGTACGATCAAGCAGATATCATTATTTGCAGAGAACAAGCCCGGAAGGCTCGCCAAGATAGCGGAGGTCCTCTCGAAGGCGAAGATCAACATACGCGCATTCAATATAGCCGAGGCAGGGGATTTCGGCGTCATAAGGATGGTCGTGGATGATGCGGATAAGGCGTTCAGGGCTCTGCAGAGCGAAGGATTCGCGGTATCCGAGACTGAGGTCATCGGTGTCCAGATGAAGGATATACCGGGATCGCTTTATGAGATCGCAAAGTCACTGGGCGAAAACAATGTCAACATTGATTATGCGTATGCCTTTATCACAAAGACCGAAATGGCACTGCTGATCCTGAGGGTTGACGACATCCCCGGAGCGCAAAAGGTACTTAATAATATCAAAGTACGCTTGGTCGATTCTTCTGAGATAAGCTCATTATGAACGTGCCGTCATGGCACGTTAATTCTTGTTTTTTTATTTGATCGTTACTGCCTGTATAAGGTCATTTATTTTTAAGGTTTTTGATTTTCCTTGAGCGGTTAAAGACTGACGACAGGGAAACATCATGAACATTATCTTATTGAAATACATTTATTTTCATGATCAGGAAAATGTTAATAATGATGTCGGGTCATAGTCTAAGCGGATGAAGAGCCTGAACATCATTAAAAGTAGGTTATTCACGCATTCTCCGCTGGTCCTTACGCATAATACCACGTCATTGTGTAATTGTAAATGCAAGACATGTGACCTGTGGAAAAAATCGCCGTACCATAAAAATGACCTTACGAAAGAAGAAGTCTTCAAGATGCTCGACGATGCGAAGCAGGCTGGTATGATCGGGTATGTCGCATGGGGCGGCGAGCCCCTTATGAGGAAAGACCTGCCTGAGCTGTTACGCCATGCGAAACAAAATGGCCTTGCCACGACGATCATCACTAACGGGTATTATCTTGAGGATAGAAGTGAAGAGATAGCCCCGTATACTGATTGCATTATCGTGTCTATAGATGCGGCGGACGAATTGCATGATGAGATGCGGGGAGTTCATGGCATAAGGGAAAAAGCCTTAAAAGGTATCGAAAAATGTAAAGGGCTAAAAATAAGGGTCATGATAAATTCCGTAATAAGCAGCCTTAATATTGATAAAGTGGACGGCCTTATCATGCTCTCTAAAGAGCTGGACGTCCCGATCGCATTTGAGCCGTTAAATGTCTATCCGGGATATAATGAGCATTTAAAGCCGGACGACGCGACCATAAAGGACGTTTTTTTAAAGATCATCGAGTATAAAAGCTCGGGCCACAGGATAGTGAACTCGAAACAATACCTGGAAATGATCAGGGAGAACTATTCAGAAAGAAAACAATACACATGCCATGCTCCTAAAGTCTTTATAGAGGTGCACCCCGAAGGGGAGATCGCCTGCTGCCTAAACCTGAGCAAGCCATGGGGGAACTCAAAGGATATCAGTCTCAAAGAACTATTCTATAGCAGCGATTACAAAGAGTTCTGTAAGGACGTGGAAAAATGCAATAAATGCGTGGTCTCGTGCGTCATAGAGTCATCGTTAGCATATTCTATGGAGCCGGTCTTTTTGCTTGACAAGGTTAAAAATCTTTTATGATCGTTGAACGTTCACCATCATTACTTTTTAGCATCAGTTTTAATTTTTTATCGCCGGTGATAATGTCATCAAGGCATGGCGTATCTATTATGAAGGATGCTATGAATGCAATATCATCCGAAGTTATTAAGATCGCGAATATGCCTGTGTCGCCGTAACGTTGATAAAGATATTCGGCGCTTTGCGTTTTTACAGGGAACTCCCCTTCGCATATCAGCGCTATACCTGGAACACTGCCCACATACGTGGCTCTCACACCGGTATAAGAAATTTTCTTTGTAGTAATGCCGGACGCCATCGCACGGGTGAGCAAATATCTGTGAAGTATCTTTTTCTCTATATCGACCATCGATCCCCTGTCCGAGGATAAGCCGGTATGGAAACGCCGGATGAGACGGTATTTTTCTTCTATGGCCCCTGTTAAGGCATTGTCCGATAGCCTGATCCGGGCAAGAAGGGAAAGCTTTTCCACGATATTATCATCCACATTATCGTGAGATGCAAAATAATGCCTGTCCGTATCCTCTTTTATCCTGAACTCCACAGTCGCCTTAATATCTCCTTTCAATATCGCATCATCAGGGATGTCCCAGACACCGCATCTTGACAGTCCTTCCTGCCCTTCAAGAAAAGTGTCTTTTAGATCATCCTTTAGCCGGCGGGCAACAACATATCCGTCGCTGTCCGGAAATATCCTGCAGACCTCAGGCTTGAAATCATGGATAGCGCACATGTTCCCCGAAAGGAAAGGGCACACACCATCAATGCCATATATAAAGAGACCTCGCCTTCCGTCATTTGTCGTTAAGGCACAGTAGCGGGATAAAAATTCTTTAATGCCGATACCAAGATTAGATGAGATATTACTTATGTCACTTGACGTGACCGGGTACAGGCCATGTTTTTTGCAGCAGTCGGCGCATTGTTTGCACGAGAATCCATAGAGCCTTGTATCGTGTTCCATAAGACGGTCCACGCTATATGACCTGTATGATATAAAGTTTATCCAAAACTACTTTTCCGATACAGTAGATTCGCATGATAATAATGGTATTTTTTTCATAGCCTTATTGACCTATGTTTATCCGACCAGTACATGTGTCTTTATATTTTGTGCCTTCTCTCCGGGCGTATAGAGTTAATATTGCTGTAAAACGTGCTATTTCCCAATAAAATCTTTGCATTAATATTTAGGCATTAGAATAGAAAATATTATTCCATAGAGTGTTGAGTGGAGGGTAGTAATGAAAAAGATCTTTTTAACCATTTCGATGGTCTTATTATTAATAGCCTCGGTCACCATTGTCGGGGCATTTAGCTTTCCGGAGGGTTTGCAGACGTCGAGCCTGATGTCTTCAGCCCCTACATCGGTTACGAGCTATTTATCTGATGCACAGAGTCCTGTATCAAGCTATTCAATGCCTGCCAGTTTACTTCAATCCGGAGGCATGACACCGGCTACACAGAGCCTTTTGGGATCATATACCCCGATACAGAGCAGCACGCCCCAATCAGGGTTCATGACATCGTATCCGGCAAGCACAGGCGGATCATTGAGTATGCCCTCGTCGACTTCGCAATCGTTCCCCACTGCATTTTCGAACGGCGATTGGGCATTGAATAATATGCAGTTCTTCAGTAAACCTGCGCCCCAGCCTGAAGCCAAAGGGTCTCTTTCACAGGAAGAGATGATGGCGATCATGGATTACATGTCAAAGCTCCCGTCACCGGACCAGATGACCCCGGTCACGAACGATACCATCACAGGAACGGACGATTCGCAAGACACGGCTGAAGACGTGCATGCGCAGTTCATAAGCGTCTCACCGGCTGTCCCGTCTGACAGTGTGATATTCATAGAAGTGACCGACATGACGCTGCCTCTTAGCCCGGGAATGGGCTTCCAGGTACCCAAGGTCGATATGGGCTATCAGTTCAGTGACACGAAGAAGAACCTGCTGCTAAGAAATAAGGCTGGCGTAGACGTTAACACGTCAAACATCGTCATAGGGAAGTTCATAGAGGACGATAATACGTACACGTACAGCTATGACTGGGATGCCGGGAATGCGCCTGACATAACACTATACGGATTAGAGATATTGTTCGTCGGCGTGGACGGAAGGGTCGCAATATCTTACGACGGTAAGATAATAGACATGATGCCCGGACAGAAGTATGAGTCCAACAATAAGGATTCGACCAATCAAAAGGTATTCAAGATAGTGAATTACGGTCTTATCCCGAGATCCGGCGTACAGGTAGTAGATGAGATATAGATGTTTTATCCGGGGCTTATGCTCCGGTAACATTTTATTTTTATTCATTTTTGACCGGTGAATAATGGTCCGCTATTTTCTACAATAAGACCGTAAGACCACGGACTTCCGGGACGGAGCTAAAGGATATAAAATAGAAAGAATGCGTCCTGCGACACATTCCATTCAATAATTTCTTTGATCTATGAGACGCTTTGTCTTCTTTTCCTGCCTCGGGAGCGTACCGACCGGCACGAACTCCAGCTCAGGCTTCAGGCCCATCAAGGTAGACGTCAGGTCCCGGATCATGACATCGCGTATCTGTAAAAGCTCTTTCGTTGACTTCTGTGCCTCGACTTTAATTTTCAGATGATCAAGCGAGCTGTAATCGGTCCTGTAAGCATATGCATACCATTCCGGCCCGATGTCAGGGTGGTTCATCAGCACCGACTCTATCTGCCCGGGGAACACATTAACGCCTCTGACTATTATCATATCGTCAGTCCTGCCGTGTACACGGTCGATAATCCTGTGGGTCATACCGCATGAACATTCCCCGATGATACGGCTAAGGTCCCTCGTCCGGTACCTGAGAAGCGGCATCCCTTCTTTCGTCAAAGGCGTCAGGACTATCTCGCCGCGCTCGCCTTCGCCGCAAGGCTCGCCGTTCTTATCGATGACCTCCAGCAGGAAATGATCTTCCCATATATGTATGCCTTCATGCTGCCTGCAGTCGATCCCGACGCCGGGGCCGCACATTTCACTCAGGCCATATATGTCGAACGCTTCAAAGCCGAAAATGTTCTCTATCTGGTTACGCATAGCGTTCGACCAGTGTTCCGCTCCGAAAACCCCTATCTTTAATCCGAGGTCTTTAGGATCTATCCCTATATCACGGCACACTTCAGCGATACGTAAAGAGTACGTGACAGTACCGCACAGAACGGTCGTGCCAAAGTCCTTCATCATCTCGATCTGCTTGCGTGTGTCGCCGGGACCTATAGGTATCACCATAGCACCCAATTCCTCGACACCATAATGAAAACCGAGACCGCCGGTGAATAATCCATATCCCGGTGTGACCTGGACGACATCTTCCTTAGTGACGCCCACGACATCCAGGCACCTGGCGAACATTTTTGCCCATACGGCAATGTCATTCTTTGTATAGAAAACTGCAGTTGGCTTGCCCGTCGTTCCCGAAGAAGCGTGCATCCTCACGATGTCCCTTTTAGGGACTGAAAGAAGGCCGTAAGGATAATTGTCCCTGATATCCGTCTTGTCGGTGAAAGGCAGCTTATGAACGTCATTGATACTTTTTATGTCGTCGGGAGTGATCCCTTTCTCATCAAATTTTTTTCTATAAAATGGATTGTTGTCGTACACCCTCTTTACGACAGCCTTTAATCTTTTCCCCTGAAGCTCCTCTAGTTCCTTTCTGGATATTTTTCTGATATCGCTATGGAGGGGATCTGCATTAGCATTATTGAATGCGGGTGTAAATGCGCTCACTGTAAGCCTCCAATGTATATATTTGTACATAGATGTATAAGTATAAGTATTAATACCTTTCTATAATCATTTTACTACTTTTGTTATACACCTGTGATGTTCTGATATAGTGACCATGTCCCATATATAACGATTTTGTCGGAAACCGGATTCCAGTATATATACACAATACATTGCAGGAAGATACCCACCATAGCAGGTGATAGGACCTTAAATTGATCAAATAAGAGGCATAATAAAAAATAGCCTATAAATATCATACTGAAAGGCGATTATTTATACACTGCGACGAATGTTTTTGCGTATGTAATAATTTTTCATTGCAGGGTTTTATTCTTCCTGCCGGAAGAAGATGTATCTACAGTGTCGTTTATCCTCTGTCCTGTGAGTTTTTTATGTATTCGTTTATTCATGATTTATAAAACTTAACACAAAGGCGAATAAGGGACGCCAGTTTCCACCACAAAGCGCACGAAGGCGATTAAGGTCCACAAATTTTTTAGATATATGCCGAATTTCTGAAAAAGTCCTTTGTGTACCCTTGTGTTCCTTTGTGTGCTTTGTGGTGGAAACTGGTGTACCTTATTCGCCTTTGTGCGCTCCCATGAAAAACTTTTTGATGGTCTCAGTTAAAATGGACATATTACATCTGTTCCGTGATCGATGCTCTGGCGTTGTGCCTGTCGGATGGCAGGTAGACACGTAACCTCACAGAAACACGGAAACACAAATTTTTTTATATGATTTTTTAAGGTCTCTAAATCACAAAAAATGCTCACCAAATCACCAAGGCTCTAGTATCACCGTCAACGCACTAACACCTCTAACGCTCGGCTCAATGCTCGAAGCGCTCTAAGTCACCAACGCTAAAACAAGACCCGAACATTCTCAAAAAACACTAAAGTTGAAAACCGCGGTTTGTGTACCCCTGATCCATCAAGGATTATATCGATCATGTAAGCGTCAACCGTGCAGTTAAACTTTCGTGCCCCTTGGAGAATGTTCGGGTCTTGTTTTAGCGTTGGTGAATTAGAGAGGTTAGTGCGTTGAGCCGAGCGTTAGAGGTGTTAGAGCGTTGACTGTGATACTTGAGCCCTTTGTGGTTTGGTGAGTAAGTTTTTGGTGCTTTTTGAGCTCTTAAAATATCATATAAAAATTTTTGTGTTTCCGTGTTTCTGTGAGGTTACGTGTCTACCTGCCATCCGACAGGCACAACCAAAAAACTTCATCTCAAAGACAGGTAGGTACAACACGTTCTTTCATTCTTAAAACCTGGGCAAAACACCGCTCATCAAAGATTTCGTGGTGAAAAATAGTGGCCCTTAGTTACCTTTGTGGTTAACATGCGCAATCTTTTTTGTCGTCAGATATAAATTAATTATCAGAAAATAAAAAAAAGTATCAGGCTTCCCGACCGAGGTCGAAAGCCTTTAAGTTCACATTGACAGTCTTGGGAGGAACTGACGCTGCGATGATCTCCCTTAAGGTTTCGGGCTTTAACGGCAGATACCGGGATATCGCTCCGATCATCACCACATTCAAAGCCTGTATAGCCCCTGCCTTTTTAGCAAGTTCCGTGTAATTCTCGGCTTTCACTTCGGAGCACAGTCCTCCGATAGTGTCGATGATCACATCCACATCCGGGTATTTTACCTTACCTGTAGCCACAATAGGCGGCACTATGCGTTCGGTATTGATCACGGCAATGCCCTTCGTGCTCAGATATTTTGCGAACCTCAAAGCCTCCACGGGTTCCATGCTCATTAGACAGTCAGCCTGACGTACCGGGATAAGGCTGCCATGGGTGCAGCCTAAACGGACGTGGTTCTCCACTGCCCCGCCCCTTTGCGCCATGCCATGCGTCTCTGCAGCCCTTACCGGAAGACCCTCGGCGACGGCTGCCTTTCCGATAATGTCGGAAGCAAGTATTGCTCCCTGTCCGCCTACGCCTACGATAATGAGGTCATACTTGCTCATTTTAATCACTCCTTATCTTTATGGCGCCGAACTGGCATATTTTGGTACATACGCCGCAGCCTGCGCATGCATCGGTGATCTTTGCCTTCCCGTTCTCGAACTCGATCGCAGGGCATCCGAACTTGACGCATCTCCTGCATCCTTCGCAAAGGTCCTCGATCACTTCCATTGGCTTCCTCTTTATACCCATCTTTTTAGCGGTTATGATGCAGGGCTGCCTTGCTATGATGACATTGACGCCGTCTGTCTGGTAAGCTTTCTTGAAAGCCGCCTTCGTAGTCTCCGGATCGAACGGGTCGACGACCTGCAAGAGCTCTACTCCGCATGACTTGACCAGCGCTTCCAGAGAGACCTCTGTAACCGGGTCCCCCAGGATCGTCGCCCCGGTACCGGGATGAGGCTGGTGGCCCGTCATTGCCGTCGTACGGTTATCAAGTATCACCACGGTGATATTGGCCTTGTTGTATACGGCGTTTATCAATCCCTGTATACCCGTATGCAGGAAAGTCGAGTCGCCTATCGTGCATGCGACCTTGTTCTTTATGCCGGAATGGCTCAGGCCTGACGCTATGGTTATGCTTGCGCCCATGCAAAGGCATGTATCGACGGCCCCCAGCTGAGTGCCGAGCGTATAGCACCCGATATCGCTAGCAAAGATAGACTCGTCCTTAAAGACGCTCTTCATGATATAGAAAGTGGAGCGGTGCGGACATCCCGGACAAAGTGCAGGCGGACGCTGCGGTATCTCGATGTCCACATTAACATCAGCCGGTTTCTGGACCGGTAATCCAAGAGCCTTTTTAATGATGCCTGACACAAGCGTTACGTCGAACTCGCCCTCGTGCGGCACTGCTCCGTTAAGCTTACCCGAGACCTTTTCAAACGGAGCGTACATCCTTACCTGCTCTTCAACCAGCGGCATAAGCTCCTCGATCACAAGGACTTTTTCTACGCTGGTCACTAATTCCCGGATAAGCGAGTCATCGACAGGATACGCGCCTATCTTGAGATAAGATACAGGGATCCCGATACCGTCCAGTACCTCTTCTACATAAACGCTGGCTACGCCTGAGGATATAATACCAAGTTTGGCCCCTTCCTTCAGGCTCAGTTTATTCCAGGGCGAAGAAGCAAGCTCCTTGCTCATCGCTTTCTGTTTTTCGTTAAGCTTTTTAAGGAGAACGCGGGTATGTTTCGGAAGAACGACAAAGCGCTCTATGTCCTTCTTAAACTCATATGCACGATCCCTGGACTGAAGTTCGTATACGTCCACATCGGATTTCGCATGAGACACCCTTGTCGTAGGACGCAGCATTACCGGCGTCTGGAACTTTTCAGAGAACTCGTAGGCATATGCGAGCATATCTTTTGCTTCGCCCGGTGACTGAGGGTCAAAGCAGGGTATCTTTGCGAACTTCGCATACATACGGCTGTCCTGTTCGTTTTGTGATGAATGGCAAAACGGGTCGTCCGCAGAGATCAGCACAAGGCCTCCGACGACGCCCGTATGCGAAAGCGTCATGAACGGGTCTGCAGCAACGTTCAGGCCTACGTGTTTCATGGTGCATACCGAGCGAGCTCCTGTCCACGCCGCCCCTATGGCCACCTCTAACGCTACTTTTTCATTGACTGACCACTCAATATGAAATTTATTCTCTTTAGCATATTGTGCAAGGGCCGTCAGTATTTCAGACGATGGTGTACCCGGATATCCTGTCGCAACGTCAACGCCGCACTCGAGCAGCCCCCGTGCGATAGCTTCATTCCCTAAAAGATAATGCTTGCTCAAGTATCAAACCTCTTATTTCATTCTAGATGCATTTTTAGTATATAAAATTACATGGGCGATGGCCGCCTTAAAAATTGATATATTTAATATAATCATATAGATATTTTTCGAGTGCGCGGAAGATATTTATAATCGACATTTACTTAAATTAAGTATCATGGACCTGATAGAGACTATAACATCCACATTTTCATTTCTTGCCACGATACTGGGGTCATTATTATTGATAGCCCTATTATTATCGATAGTTATCATTGTTATAGTCCTGATATTGCTCGCATATTCGTTCAAGACAGGCAACTTCCTGTTCCCGAACGTCATGATCATCAGCCTGGTTTTCTTTGAAGGTCCCATAAGGGCTGTGCTCAGGCTTTTGCGCATAGATGACTCGAGGATGGACAGGATAAGCATATACCTTCGGAATAAAGCGATGTGCCCGACATTCAGAAAGATACCGTATACGGAGAGGGCAATATTCATACCACAGTGCGTCCGCTCCATTAATTGTCCGGCAAGACTGTCCCCGGAGGGTATAAAGTGTAAAGATTGCGGACAATGCAGAGTATCCGAGGCGCGCAAGTTCGCGGAAGGCCTTGGCTATAAGTTTTTCATTGTTCCGGGGTCCAGTTTCATAATAAGGATGATAAAGCAATATCAGCCTAAAGCCATAATAGGCGTGGGATGCCTGTGCGAGGTCAAGGAAGGGCTCGACCTTATGCATAAGTATAAGATACCATCCATAGGGGTCATGCTGGACCATTCGGGTTGCGTCGCGACCACTTTGAACTGGGACAAATTATTTGACGTCATGAAGGTCAGCGAGAATAAGGTGGGCATCATGAGCAGCATCGGATCAAATATGCCGATGGAGGACAGCATCTGTAACACCTGCGGTGAAGGATGCCGGAAGATACCCTGAGATCATGATGGATCAAATAAGTACTTATTATTTAAAGAAAATAAATGTGCATTATTATTAATGTATAATCAGACATCATAAGTATAACTATTAAATAAATGTAATAATGTCATTTTTACATTCATAACAAAAATACATGTTACAATAAAGAGTAATATTTATTTTGTATAATGTACAAATATGTTCTCATATGGCCTATTTTTTGACATGAAAAGTATCAAAAATAGCATATCGAGCAAAAATGATATATGTATATAATTTAGTTTTAAGTAACAATTTATTTTAAGGAAATTTGAAGGGTAATAAAAATGAGACGCGCTGAAATATGTGTATTTGACGAACAAGAGGAAGAATTCATTAATTTACTTGCTAACTCGGGAATGAATAAAGCGATGGCAAAGATACTTGTATGCGTCGCTCTTTCGAAGGAGACCAGCGGTCGTGACATAGAGATCATGACGGGTATAAAATCATCCACCGTTAGCGTCATGTTAAAACAGCTAAGAGAGCAAAACCTGATAATCGCCAATAAGAAAAACATCGATGATGGTAACAGAAGCGTGTTTTACTATTCACTGGCAGGGACATTCGAAGACACAATAGTGCGGCTGGAGCAGAAAAAATTAAGCGAGACATCAAAATATATGGACCAGATAAAAAAGGTCAAAAAATATGCAAGTTGATCGCAAAAAATATTGATAGAGAGCTTATTTTTAATGCATAAAGGGGTGCTTTGATGTTTGCCTTTTTGATAAGACCTCTTCAATTTTTGGTTCTCTGTGATATGCCCTTTTAATTGCCAGTTTAGTGGCCTCATAATTATATTCGTAGATCTTTTTCTTATCCCTGGCGTTCCAGTGAATAAAAACAGATACGATGATCAAGATGTTCTCGACGTCATTTTTAGTTATGATCCCCTCTGCGACACTATCAACGACAGCTCTGGCGACAGCGGCCTGTGCCGGGCCAAATATGAGCGTTGCCTGGTTCTCATTCTTGATCGAGACCTTGTTAACCATCAATGTGGCCGGTTTAGACATCATGTTAGGTTCCAGGACGGCAAGCAATGGAGTATGCTGGCTCGACGGAGATGCAAGTGCCGAAATAAAAGCTGTTTCAAACGCGCTGCCTTTAGAGCCTACAGCAAGATCGATGTGAGCGACCTCAACTCCTTCGCCGATTAGAGCTTCGCCTATTAGCGTATTCATACTACCACAATAATATATATGCCAGATAATTATATTAATATAACTATAAATTACTTTATAAAAAGGTGAATTAAATCAAGAATTCATCAGAGTAATAACAATATACGTAGAATACATATTTATACAACTAAATATGAGAATATTTGAAGATCGACTTATCAGAAGTCAGGTGTTAAAATGGTCTTAGGAGTATTGCTCGGCGCTGTGTTCGGCGCAATTTTCGGTTATATTTTAGGCTGGATAGTTGAATTATTCCCCAACTTTAATGCGGCGCTGCTGGACGGGATCAATCTGCTTACAGGACTTGATGTCTCCGGACAGACAAGGGCCCTGTTCACAGCGATAGGCTTTATCTGCGGCATATTGTTCGGGATACTTAACGAGTTCAGAAAGAAGAACTATTGAGGATGTCCATCAAAACCAAGGATCTCCTTCAATTTTTTCATCGCCTCTAATTCTTTTGATCCGCCGCACTTATTCACTATAACGTCATATTCATGGAATTTTTTCCGGGCCTCGTCTTCCTTGAACAAATGCATCCTTGTGCCCAGTATGGCAGCATCTATCACCGCTGCAAAACCCCTGCTGAACCTGGGCACCCTGCGCTCGACGACTTTAACGTCTACAGGTTCAAGCTCGACGACACCTTCCGTTTTACACTTAAAGTACACCCAGCCGAAAGCATCTTTTAACCTTGGGGGAAGCATGCCCTGTTCGAACACAAAGAACCCGCAGTTCAAGTCTTCGAAAGCGGATGTGACATAGATGAGCGGGTCAAGGGTAAAGTTCGCGACAAGATATCCGGTCTCCTTAACATTCTTAAGTGTCCTGGTGCCCGGATACATCCTTATCACCATCCGGTCCCCTCGCCTTACTATGCCCATGGGGGCGGCATTGGGGATACCTTCGCTTGAGATGGTCGTGACAATGACTTCCGTTATTCCATCCGGCAACATTTCTTCCAATGACATCAGTTCACACCTTCAACCCGCTCAATAAAGCGATGAACAGGCCGGCTATGATTATGTCGGCTGTCGAGCCCGGGTTTATCTTTTCCATATAAAGACGGTTTGAAAGTTCGTTCAGCGTCATTCTGCGGTCCATCACATCGATCGCAAGTCTCTGGGTATAATGAGCTTTCTCCAGGTCATATTTTTTAACTATGAACGTATCAGGCTCCTCAGCCAGAAGTTCCAGATATGTCAGCACGGTAGCGTCGTTCAGTGAGCCGGTCTTGCGCTTCTCCAGTATCGACCGGCCGGCCTTGAAGCATCTTGCGAAACCGTTCACCCATTCTTTTGCCACCATATCGTTCTTCGAGGATATTTCCATTATATCATACATGGTAAGCCCGCGTTCGCGAAGCTCTTCCAGCGAACTGTCATCCCTGACGTCCAGGTCTTCGGAGTCTTTCATCCTGACAGCGACTTTGCTGAAAGCCTTATAAAAATCAACGGCATCATTGACCGTTGTGTCCCTGACAATGTCTATGGCGTTCTCCTTAAGATGATCGGTCCCGGACATCGCGGCTTTTATGAGCGGGAAAAGAAGGATATAAGCTCCAAAATGAGTGTTACCTCCCGATTGCCATTTAACGCACTCATCAGAGGCCTCGAGTATCAGTTCGCCTATGCCTCCGCCAGTGCATGCCTTTTCCATGACAGGGAACACGCCTATGGCTGCCGCTATAAAATCTTCATACTTCGTATCAACGTAATCATGGTCGCGGTCAATGTTCCCGGGTTTTGGCGTTCCGGAAACTTCAAGTGCCATGGCAAGGACCGCGCATCTGGCTATATAGGGAGGATCGAGATTCGGGCTCATATCAGGTGATAACCTTATCCTTGTCAATATTCTTTATTATCTCTTCGGAGAGCTTCTTCTTTAAAGCCACATATTCCTTAGAGTCCATACGGTTCCCTTCCATAGAATCGTCCCTGAGATAGCATGGCTTGTTGAATTTACAGCACCATATCATGCTCCCGAAGCATGTGGAATGAGCCTTATCGAGCTTTGTGTCCTTTCCGAAACCGATCTTGATCCTTGCGAACTGTTCGGGATCCAGGTTAGCGCGATTGAGCGCGGAGTGTATCGGGCAGTCCTTAATGGGCGGGCAGCACCATGTCAGCCCCCGGAGATCGCCTCCGCGGCATATATGGGAAGGCGCGTTATACCATCCGGTCTGCCTCTGCAGGTCCGCGACATAACCGGCAAGGCCCTTTATCACGCGCGGGTCGGACATCGCAGCCCTTGCCACCGATATCATATCGGAGCCCGCCGTGAGCATAGCCTGCGCCGTCTCATAGTTCTTCACAGAGTTATTGCCGATTATGAACAGGTCAGTCCCGTCCCTGAGCCTCTTGATGACATTAAGGTTAGCACCTCTTAATCCCATGGCATCGATATGTACGACGTCAAGACCGGCCTTCCTTAGCAGCCGGCAAAGATTTACCTCGTCAACGACCCCGGACCTCATCTTAAGAGAAAGCACGACGCCGGTCTTTTTAACCTCGGATACGATCTTGGCAAGCCCCACGCGGTCCTTCAGCATGATCTCCCCGACGCCTATGGCGGCCATTTCATCCTGCCTGCAGTGTGCGTTTATCTCAAGCATTGCCCCGTATTTTTTTGCAAGTTCGGCAGCCCTGACAAAAGGCTCGACACTCGTCGCACGCACGTTCAGCCCTATTGCGACGCCGCGTCCGGACACTTTCTTGAGCTCCGACTCCATCAGTTCAAATATATTATCAGAAACAAACTCCTTTCTGCCTCTTTTTACGATCTCGGCCGAAGCGTTCATTGTCGCTTCGTCGATGCTGTATCCGCCGAGGATGTAAAGACCTGCATCCAGAAAATTTTCGAAAAACTCACTGTCAGTGATACCTGCCATGGAAGCGACAGCCACCGGATTACTGAAGTTCATATATCCCACTTTGAGGTCAAAAAGGTCTGACATATCCAACACCTTGATTTTTCAATATAATATCCCACATATTGACCGCATCTAAAAAAGTACTTTTTGGTTGATGTCAGGCTTCTTCCTGGTAGTATATATCGACCTCGCCCAAAAATGTCAGAAGCGCTTTATTATAATCTTCCTTTTTCTCTATCGGCGCCATATGCCCGCATCTATCCAGCATCACAAGCCGTGAGCCCTGAATATAGCCCCGGTACCTCTGGGCGTCCGACACAGGCATTATCCGGTCCTCCTTACCCCAGATTATCAACGTAGGAGAAACTATAGCCTTTAAGGTGTCGACGTACTCCGGATGAAGCCGGGAAAGATATCTTGCGTTTTTCTGTAACGCTTTTCGATACCGCGGGTCTTTCATCATTGACCACTGTTCGTCTATCATTTTGTCTGTGATGAAGCTTTTATCATAGAACGAGTCCTGTCCGAAACTCTTGAACAGGTTCTTGTTTTTAGAGAGCAGCCAGTAAGTGACGTTCAACACGCCATCAGAAAACGGTACGCCCTTGACTCCCGCAGGCATCGGTGTCAGCCCCATGGGAGAAGTTAATACGAGCTTGATGACGTTTTCCGGATATTTAGATGCGAAGGATGCAGCGACATAACCTCCGAAAGATACACCGGCGACGTATGCTTCCTCTATTTCCAGGGCATCCATGAATTTTTTGATATACTCGACATAGTAGGGTATGCCGTATTTAGCGTCAGGCTTATCCGACGACCCGAAACCCGGAAGGTCGAGAGCTATGACCCTGAAGAAGCGCGACGCTGCTTTAATGGTCTCTTTCCATATCTCGCCGGACATTCCCATACCGTGAATGAGTAAAAGGTCTTCGCCTTTACCTTCCACCTCGTAATAAACGTTGATGCCATCTACAAGTACCGTTTCTTCCATATTAGCCACCGATCATAACATACATACCTGTATGCCGTTATTCAACCCCGTCACTTATTGCGCGCATCGATCGCTCCTAAGACCTTATTCGCAGGCTTACTTGATGCAGGTTTCACCATCAGCAAAGGCCGCGGCCCCAAGAACGGCAATAATCATAATGATGTAACTCCTCATGATATAAACGTTTGTGTCTCGATTAACACTTATGAAAAATACGCCTGTGGATGTCGTGTAATGATCGGACTGCGCCTGTAAAGACGCAAATTTAAAAATATTGTAATAAAAAAAATTAAGAAGCTTTGAACTTTAGAGCTGATGTTATCCCAGGTGAACTACCTTAGCCGCCTTTTCAATATCCTTTATCCGCGGGCTTTCCCATACTTCATCATACGCGAAAGTATGTTCCGCATCGGGATGGTCCCTGATAAAACTCAGTATGTTCTCCAGTGTCGAATCCCTCTCCTCCGGGCCCAGTTCGCTTATCGTCTCCGACTGCCCGATGGGATAAGTTTCTTTTAGCTCTTCCGGGAATACCCCGAATGGCATTTTCACCATGTAAAAATTATCATAGCCCTCGCGGCTGACGTCCTTTCTGGTAGATATAAGGATCTTTCCATTCACTGTAAGATTCTTAAGATGCCTGTTGTGCCTTATGACCTCAGGCCTCTTCGCGGACTCAGGTCCCAGGTAGAAGAACGTGGATTTTGTAGCGGGGTCGAACCTCTCGATATATGCCGAATGGTCCATCATGCGCTTTAATCCGGAAAGCATCTTTGGATGGCTTCTGCAGCGCCTCTCCACAAGCTCCATCAGGTCACCGTCAAGTATACTCTGCTTTATGAGCCTGATCTCTTCGAACGTAACGTACAGGTTATGTTCAGCCAGCAGCCTTGTACGGGTCTTTTCATCTGCCGATGCGATGTCTTTTGCGGTGTGCGACATGCACACAGGGCACGAACACGGAAGATGCTGTAACTGGCTTATGTGATACGTGCCGTCCACGGTAAGATACCTGCCGTCCTTCGCGTACAGCGCATAAGCGGCGGAGTCGAATAGATCGCACCCGAGCGATACCGCAAGAGCCAGCATCATCGGATGCCCGGCCCCGAAGAGATGTACAGGCGCATCAGAGCCCAGCCCCGTTTTGCACCTTACGATGACATCCACCAGGTCCTTATAGCGATAGTTTTCCATTAAAGGCACTACGGCCCCCAGAGGGTAAATATCGAAGTCCATGGCATAGACACGCCTGGCCGCCTCCTCCCTGAGGTCCATGTAAGTCGAACCCTGTACCGGCCCTGCAAGCATCATATTACCCGAATACTGCCTTGCCTCACCCAGCCTTTCCAGCGTTATCTCAAGCTCTTCTTTTGCCCTTTCATACGGCACGTCCGGCGCGGTGGGGATATCCAGAGGCACTCCTATATCCGTGCCGATATCCCTCTCGAAAGAGATTATTTCACTGTTGTTCACTTCAACGGAACCATAAACGGATAGCTGGAATGATCCCGAGTCTGTCATTATCGGACCGTTAAAATCGAGCATTGCATGAAGGCCGCGCTTTAAGGCATCCTGCCTGAATTTTTCTGACCGGTAAATGATATATGAGTTAGTGATGAGCATCTGGGCCCCGTACCTCTTTAGTTCTTTAGGCTCTATCAGCCTGAGGTTCGGGTTTATGACCGGCATGACCGTGGGTGTCTCCACGACGCCGTGAGGAGTGTATAATTTCCCTATCCTGCCCAGCAGGTCTTTATTGGTTATCTCGAAAACATCTGTCATCCAAATCACGTACGCGCTTAGATAGTACCTATATAATATTTAATAAAATCGATAAACAGGGACCAACGATATTACAATCGGTTGTAACAGGATGTTTTTCCATAATGGTATATCAATAAAAGTATATTTCGTTAGTTCATTAGAAAATACCAATCCATCTTTGATAAGATCAATCGCATAGTAGAAGCGATGATTTTTAAACCACACTGCACACAGATGCGAACAAAGACCACTAATTTTTCACCACAAAGCGCACGAAGGCGACCGAGGTACACAAATAACTTTTTCTGAAGATAAGTATATACTTAAACAAATTAGTGTATCCTATTCGCCTTCGTGCACTTAGTGGTTAAAAAAATAGTGTACCGTAGAGGTGAATATAAAGATAGTATAAAATAGCAGATATAGAGACATCTCGCTAGATTTTGTAAAAAAATAAAAAAGTTAGATTCACTCCCTGGATTTGTCCCTGGGCATGCAGATTATCTCTAAGATATGCAGGTCAAAGAAATTGTTCGCATGTGCAGGCTTTATCACGCATGCCGTATCCGCGCCGCCCCATGTGCCGCCTATGGCGATGATCTCATCGTCTACGGGCACATATCCGCCGTCAGCGGCCATAATGCTGATCTCCACGCACACTTTAGCGCCGACACTCACGACGCTCCTTAACGCGTCCGCAATGGACTCGACACGCGATGCGCCGCCGAGTTTCCTGCTTATTGACCGCTCTACGCCGGAAAGGGCATGTGTCTGCTGCACGTACGGCACACCCCTGGATCTTAGCTCATTGACATATTTCTCTTCGGCATCGCTGACGCCGGGCTTTGAAAACCCTACAGCGTGCCCGACAACGATCACCTTCGCGCCCGTGCCTTCGAACGCTTTTGCCGCCTTAACCCCGGTCTCGCCGCTGGAACTTGCGACTACGACATATTTAATGCCTGCCTCCTTTGCCCTCTTCACGGCAAGGGCGATAGTATCATCAGTATTCCTGTCTCCCGCTTTCTCAAAATATACGATCTCCATCTTTATCATAATAGATGTTTTAGTCGGGTGTGAAAATAAAATTTACCGGAGAATGTCTTTAAGAAAGATGTTCCATTTATTTAAACAAATTTTATATAAGTTTAGTTTGAATGAATTAATTAACGACAATGAGGATCATTGGTTATTCATCGATAGATAAGTCCCTGATAGTCTATCCGAGGCTGAAGGAAATTGACATTTCTAATGACATAGCCATGGTGCTGAAAGAGCGTGGATGCGCGGGCAGATGGGCAGGAGACCAGTATATCCCCTGTGAAAGCCATGATCATCCGTACTGTAGCAGATGCGCGGCCCCGGATCCCTGTATCATATGTAAAGGCGAGTGCCTGAAATCCATTAAGACGTGCTGTATCGAGCATTCCGTATATCTCGCGGTTTTCGCCCCCGATATTCTGAAAGTAGGAGTGTCAAAGACACACCGGCTTGAGACAAGACTGAAGGAACAGGGCGCTGATATCGGCTTTGAGATAGTCAGGCTGCCCGACGGCGAACTTGCCAGAAGAAGAGAGCAGACCATGGCGCAAAGCATTCGGGATAAGGTCTCATATAAAGATAAGCTTAACGGAATATCTAAAAGAGTGAGTGAACGGCTGTTACAGGATATCTACAGGGACTATGACGCGGAACGCGTCATGAGCTTTAAGTATTTCAGGGACGAGATCAGGATGAAGCCAATTCTGATCGAGCCTAAAGAGGAGATGGCCATTTCCGGTAAAGTCCTCGGGATCAAAGGCCAGGTACTCGTGATCGAAAAAAGGAATACTGTGTATGCCGTTAATCTTGACGACCTCATCGGCTATGACATGGAGCCCGGAAAAGGATCGATCAACCTGCAATCTTCACTTTTCGAATTTTCTGAAGAGGAGACTGTATAAGAACTGTTTTTATAGAAACTAAGTAGACCATGTCATATTTAGTCGTCTTATCAACCACAAAGCGCACGAAGTCGAATAAGGAACACTAATTTGTTAACCACAAAGCGCACGAAGGCGAACAAGGAACACAAAACTGTCAACCACAAAGCGCACAAAGGCGAACAAGGAACACAAAGGACTCTTTTAGAAGATGGCAAATACTTAAAACAAATTTGTGGTCCTTGTTCGCCTTCGTGCGCTTCGTGGTTAACAAATTTGTGGTCCTTGTTCGCCTTCGTGCGCTTCGTGGTGAAAAATAGTAGGCCTTAGAAGCCTTCGTGGTAATAATAATACTCAAAAACTGATCAGCGCATGAAAAGTCAGCGTAGGGGGGGTACGTCTGACTTTTCTGCGATAGTTAATTGTGATCCTTCGTCAATTTCGTCGAGAATACGATATTCCCGCGATACTCTGTTACCGCGCCTTTCGAGGAACCCTTCACTGTGAAGGCGTGAAAGGTATGTTGAAACTGTGCTGAGCTTTATCTCTTCCCCGTATTGTCTCCCATAACGCTCTTTCACATCGATAGTGTTAAACCATCTGCTGCGGTACTCAAATTTTAAAAATAACTTGAGCCGTTCCTTGATTGTAAGCTTATCCTTAGAAAGGTCGGCGATATCCTTTGACATCACTGATGGCCCGGGAGCCGGTGTTGACTGAGCCTCAAGGCTCTCTTTGATAGACCGTATAACTTTTGCTAATACATCGGAACCGAAGTCCGTGTTAGATCCTGAGATGGTAAAATCCTTAACCTTGCCGCTATTTTCATCCAGACTAAATTTAATTTCCATCGGCATCCATCCCTTAACTCCAATCCAATCCATCCCCGTTTTTAAGTTTTTCATACATGGACAGCCCTTGCGGACCGCCAGCGCGGGTTCATTGCCGCGATATCGTCCAATCCATCCCCTTTTTAATTGCCGTTCCTTATGATAGCGACATCCATCCCCATAGTTGCCGTCATCTCGTTTTTTCGTTTTTAAAAATCGTTTTTATTATCCAATCCATCCCTTTTTGCCGTTTAGATGATCGTAAGCCACCCGGAAGGGCAGCACGATGTTTTTGCCAATCCAATCCATCCTTTGTCCATTGCCGCTTTTCGGTCATGATGAACCCATCCATCCCCATAGACAGGTATTATCGTCGTTATCCAGCTTTCTGTTCACAATCCGAACATTCAGCTGTGAATTACTGCCGCAATTGACAAGTGAATTGTAGTATCTCTTAATATTTAAGCCTTTTGGAGATTTTAACAATTTTTATCTGTATTTAGCACTTAAACACAGATTAACACAATATATTACACAATATATGTAAAATTTTCAAGTATTTAATTGTTTACTATTTCACTAATATTTTTTATTAGGATAATAATTAGCAATATTACGCCATTTTTCTAAAAAATAGCGGTAAATATACATCCGCATCATAATCCATTTCAATTTTTTATCCTAAAATCAAATTCAATGTAAAATATGTATTATTCATAACATAAAAAAGGCCAGCTCAAAACAGATTCACAATTATTCAAAATAATGTGAACCATAGTGAATGAGAAAAATGCCCGGAAATAAAAAAGACGTTAACACTCTGTGTTTTTAAGATAATGGTAAAATAGGAAATAAATTTGTTAGTAAAAGAGTGAAATCTTAGAGTGAAATCTTATACACATCAGGCCCGATATTAACCCCATATACGGCTGAGGTCAACGTTCCTGGCGACCTCTTCTTTGATCGTCTTGATCTTTTTCTCATCCGTAGGGTCAATGCGCGCGATCATGTTATCAACAGCCTCGGACGCGGATAATGTATCTTCTTTCACGGATATCATCGGCACCCCAAGGAACCTCGCACGATTAATGACTTCCTGTGACGGCAGAAGCCCGCCTGTCAGTATGATACATGACGTGGACGTGTTAAGGGCTGTCATTAATATGTCGCTGCGATCGCCGCCTGTTATGACCGCCTTGTTCGGAACCCTCTCGAAATACTTCAAAGCAGATTCTTTTGACATGGCGCCGATAAGCGTCTTTTCCACCAGGTTGTTCAGGTTATCGTTGCCCGTAAGTACTATCCCGTTCAGCTCTTCAACTATCTCGAAAACATGGAGCGTCCTCAAGGACGGAGTATAAGGCATGGAGCCAATGACTGGTATACCCTTACCTATTAAGAAGTTTTCAAGTCCCACGTCATTACAAAGGTTCAGGATGACACCTTTTAGCGGGATATTCCTGTAGTCCAGGTAGTTCTTTATCATCGCTACCCTGTCAAGTGATTCGGGGCGGGAGTCCGTCAGCAGTATCAGGTCGGACTTTAGCGTCTCCACAATGTCATACGCGGAGATGCCATAGAGAAAACCGGTCGTAATGTATTCCATGCCCTCTATTATCATCAGTTCCTTATCCTTGCTGACCTTTTTATACGCGTCGACTATCTGGTCCATCGTTATGTTCGGAAGTTTTTCGCGAGGGAACGGACAAAGTTCGTTCGGGTTGGCCTCAAAGTCGACAAGAGATTGCATAAGGTATGCATCTTCCTCTATTTGATGCCCGTTCACAGTGATCATCTTTTCCTGGAACGGTTTAAAAAAGCCCGTGTATACCTTTGAGTTCAACGCTATGCCCAGCGTTATGACCGTCTTACCGCTTCTTGCATTTATCGAGGCAATGAAAATCGATTTCATTTTTATAGTTCACAAAAGTTAATGGGAATAATTACTATTAAACATTTTCTTGAAGCTTATGCTTTTGATTTTTGCCCTGATCCCGACGTGTGAACACAGGATAGTTGTGAAAGGTGTGTAAACACTGGCATATTAACAATTATTGACAGATCATTTTTAGCAAGCAATATAATAAAGATAATAAATGATAAAATAATTACAGAATATTTACTCATCGTAAAAGTTCCTGTTTCATATAATTACTCTTAATTAGCGCCTATTTTAGATAATCACATTTATTTTATTTTATTTCGCATTTAAAAATGATAATATATTTATCGTTATTATTAAAACATCATTTCGAATGATTAAGGAGGCGTGGTTCTAAACATGTTAAGAAAAATATTATTCGTAACAGCGGCTGCAATTGCTGTGATGATGATCGCGGCCCCCGCATTAGCATTTGACGGATGCGGTATCGGAGGGTGCGGTCTCGGATACGGAGGATATGGACTCGGATACGGAGGATACGGAGGATACGGAAGTGGCTGTGGTGCTGCTGCCAGCGCAGTAAGCTATGGCGCGCCTGAAGACTGTGTCGCTACAATATCATGTAACATCCCTGCTACGCAGATGGTGCCATACATGACCACTACGACCCAGATGCAGACATACACGTATCCTGTCACCGTCCCGCAACAGTCCGTGGTGACCGTTCCTAAGGCGGTAATAGTACCTGAACAGGTACCTGTGACAACATACAGAACAGAGTGTGCTCAGGGCGTATGCCCGGTACAGGTGCCGGCGACGGCTTATGCTCCTGTCACGTACAAGATCCCGCAGACCTATACAGTCTGCCTGGGAGGCATGGGACAGGCTGGCCCGAGCCCGGGTATGCAGTATGGACAGGAACAGTACCAGCAAATGCCACCTCAGCAGATGCCACAGGAACAGTACCAGCAAATGCCACCTCAGCAGATGCCACAGGAACAGTTCCAGCAAATGCCGCAGCAACTTCCTCAGCAACAGCAGTAGTATTGCTACAGTCAAGACAGTATAATGACCCGTAAAATGGTTGATATAATAAAAAATGTCGCTGATCATTAGTGGACATATGACCGATAGGATCGTATCAGCCATCACCCGGTAAACTACACCTGACTGCAAATGGTTGTACGGGGTGATATCGATAAAGCGTATCACCCTTCATTTTTTATTTTTTAATTTCATGTATTACGGAAAGTTATAAAAACCATGACGTATTTTAGTTTTAAAAACAGGGTCGTTATGTATATCCCAATAGCAGTACACAAGAACAATCTTGTCCTCATTGAAGACATGGATACGTTTGCGCTATACTTTTGTTCAAGCGTCAAGCAAAAAATGAAGCCGACGATCGATGACGTTAATACGGATTACGAAGGAATGTCACCGGAAGGTATCGGAGAAGGTGAGGATGAATTCAGTCCCGGTTACTCGGGGGAGGATTCTTTCGGCGGCATTGACATGCATGATGAGGATGATGACATCTAAGTCATCCCCCCTAGCCTTTAAAATAATAAAATAGTATAGTCAACTCTATTTAATGCGCATGACACATGGCGATTAAAGAGTGACTATATCTCTATTTATCTTAAGCATTTACTAGTCAGAAGCGTCGCGGCGTCCCCGACATTATTTATCGGGAAGCTGCTCTCTTCGAGTGATTCTATAAGGTCGTGTATGGAGACCTCTTTACCTTTATATATGCAGGTCTGCGGCGTGCCCATAGGGTAAATGCGCTTCAATTCATCCTTGTTCCTGATCGGGAATTTGACCTCGGCCTTTCTCATCTGATCCACTAATAATATCTTAAGCTCATCGATCTCCGCAATTTCCTTAGGTGCCGATTCCTCTCCAGTTATCAAAGAACTCTTCTCAACCATAAAGTTCACCAGTATTTATGTATACATTTGTTTTTATATTATATAATATTATTTAACTACCATACACTTGCTGGTCAGCAGTGTAGCGGCGTCGCCAGCATTCTTTACCGGGAAGTCGCTGTCATCGAGCATATCTATGAACTCATGGATGGAGATCTCTTTACCTTTGAACATACAGGTATGCGGCGTGCCCTTAGGGTAAATGCCCTTCAGTTCATCCTTGTTCCTGATCGGGAACTGGACCTCCGCATCCCTTAGCTGATTCACTATCCTGATCTTTAAGTCCTCGATCTCTTCAAGTTCTGCCGGAGCATGCGGCTCTCTTCCAATCATCGCGCTTTTCTCAACCATATCGTTCACCAACCTATATATCTGTCATAATATTATATTAAATAGCATATAATTAAGATTATTTTTCAATAAATGCCACTATTGATAAAATAGTGAAGAAAAATGCAAATAATAAAGAAAATACGGACTTTTTAAGTAAAAAATTAATGGCAAGAGTGCTATCAGTCCATCCTTTCCGGGTCCGACTTCATATACTCCCGCAACACGGTGGTCGCATAGCAACCCTTAGGCAGGAAAAACCGGATGTCTGCCAGGCCATCCTGGGCCGTGAACGACGGCGTCACCTTTAACAGCACCTCACGTCTTAGCCCTGCCGACGTCAGTTCGGGTATCTGCCCGGCCACAAAATCATCCGTAGTTATGCCTTCCTCGTCAAGGACGTTCTTCTCGATCTCACCTATTTCGCCCTCATCGAACTTTGTGTCCCTTCCGATCAGAGGCAAAGTGATGAACGCCCTCTTTCGTTTCAACAGGTACATGATGTCGGGCATATTTTTACGAGTGACCACATCAGTCCTTGACGTATCCGGCTCCATCCGGTCGTTGACGAAACATACGACATCCCCTACGACAGGAACTACAATAGATATGCCCTTGATTATCCGCCTGCTCAACACTTTATTAAAGAGATATGACTGATACGCATGCACAAAAAGCTTTAAAAGTTTAGGGGATAGCGACCTGAAAGCCCCGATATAATCACCGGGATGCTCTATCAGGTGATGCATCATGGTGCGTTCGTATCTCAGGTTAAGAGGATATAGCTTAACGCCTTCCTTAAAGTCCCGCGTATCCATCACTACATCCCTTATCTGTCGATTCTCCTCGTTTTCCCAGGGGAAAGATCGCGCGATATATGTCATTGCAGCGCCCTCTATGTCGCCCTTTACAAGCATTTTGCCGACCAGATGAGTGACGGGACGTTTAATGCCAAAGCGCTGATAGCCAAAATAATTCGGGACACCGCCCCCGGCGTTGATTTTAGAAGTTATGGATGCGAGCCTTTCGTTGATTTCCGTACCCGTGAGCCCGATATTCCTTATCGTAATGTCAAACTCATTGCCGAAAAGGTCCCCGAGACCGATGTTCTTCCCGGACCGGCCGACAGGGGTCAGCTCTAAGCGCGGCAAATTTACATTATTAAGTTCTTCCTCGGAGATACCGCTTATGCTCATCAACTGGGTCGTCACTGCCCTCTTGTCCTTGGTCCCGGCTATGCCGATCCTTCCTTCGCTTATGCCAAGCTGCCTTGACAGGTCGCGGATCAGATGATGCGTCTCCCAGTTCTCTTTTTTAACCCTGACGATGAGGTGATCCCCGGTTTTGCCCGCCTTGATGTCAGATATCTCGTTTACCTTAAAGTCATCAACGTTAACTCTCAGGTCTCCGCCGATACCATCTTCATCCGTGAGGTATGCCTCAATGCCCATGAGCCGCTCAAGCTCGAATTCACTCTGCCTCACTGAGCATCACGCGTGATAGAAATCGAATTTGTCATCTTTGGCCCCGCCGGCTTCCGGTTTCTGGAAGTTTATAACGGGCACGGGCACCGCGGGCGGAAGGTTAAGGTTCTGGGAAAGCAGCATTGCCAGCGGCGTGATCCTGACCATCATGTTGTTGGCGACCTCGTTCTGGATGCCGGTATCCGCTTTGCCTGATTCCCAGTCCTTGAAGGCTTTTTCGGCATCCCCTCCGGCATGGTCGCAATATCCCTCGAACCTTATGTAGCCGATGGACGGGTTAAGATAATTGATCGTCACCGTGTATTCCACCCTTAGAACCTTTTCGGGCACTGCCGGGCTCTTTACCACTGAAAGGTTTCTCAGGTTGAGATCATAGTTAACGTTAATATTCTTATACTTGGACAATTCTTCCAGCGGGACATGCCTCGCTGACTCTATCTTGTTAATAGTGAAACCTATTATCATGTTATTACCTTTGATCACATCAGTTTTAAATGGCCGACGATCTTATCAAGCTTGATAGATTCCGCAGGCCCCATTCCGAGCGCGGTTATGGTGCCGGGCGGCACGCACGTCAATCCTGCGTCCTGTATGAGCGCGGTCGGGATGTCCATCCTGCGAGCCTCTTCCTTATACCGGAAAAGCTCTTCCACGGAATTTACCTTCAGCACGATCTTTTTTTGGCCTTCGCGCTTCCACTCCTCGAGAACCGATGGCCTCGCCCACTCAGAAGAGGATAAGGCCGCGTGAGCCACCTGGACAGCCATCTTGCCTTTTGGCAGCTTCAGGTCTTCCCTGACCAGTATGCATTGTTTATACTCCGTCATCATTATTACCGTTTTAAGCTATGAACCCAATATTGCGTTTAAAGACTATAACTTCATCGACACATGCCAGATACTAATTATATAATAATAGTTTATATTAAAAGACTTAAAGCTAGCGTACGGGTTACTTTAAGATACTTTAAAATAGTAGACACTTACTAAGGATAAGAGGCTTACCCCGGGTTGAAAAAATGGAATATGACGTAGTCGTTGTAGGTGCGGGCCCCGTGGGGTCGATGGCGGCCAAATATGCTGCAAAGAACGGCGCAAGGACCCTGCTGATCGAGGAACATAACGCGATAGGATCACCCGTATCATGCACAGGCCATATCAGCACCAGGGCTCTCGAAGAGTGTGAACTGGCCGAAGGCCCGTTCATCAACAAAAAAATAAGAGGCGCGTTCGTTTATGCCCCGAATAACAGGTCAGTGGTGATCGATGGCCGCCGAACGATGACATATGTGATAGAAAGAAAGATCTTCGACAGGGAGATGGCTAGGAGCGCTGCATCAGCCGGAGCCGAGATACTATTGAAGACAAGCGCCAGGTCCGTCAAAAAGACACGTGAAGGGACTATCCTTTATGCCAGCGGCGAAGGAGGGGACCTCGAGATTAAAACAAAGATCGTTATAGGGGCCGATGGCGTTAAAAGCAAGATAGCAAAATATGCAGGATTGGGGCGAGTGCCGCATATTTGTTCCGGGGTCCAGGTCGAGGCGAGCTATGAGCCCAGAGATCCGGAATATGTGGAGATATTTACGGGACGGAAGTATGTCCCCAACTATTTTGCGTGGTGCGTCCCTACATCGGGAGATTGCTGCAGGATCGGCCTGCTGACCGATACGGATGCTCATATGTACCTTAACAGGTTAATAACCGAACACGGTATCGTCTCGAAAAAAGCAAGGTCTTCCGTAGACATGATCGTCGGGGGAGTTCCTGTGGGAACGCTTAAGAAAACGGTGACTGACGGAGTTATGATCGTAGGGGATGCGGCAGGGCATGTCAAGCCAGTATCATATGGCGGAATATTTACAGGGGCCAGATGCGCGAAAATCGCCGGAGAGGTGGCCGCGAAAGCCGCCGCGGAAGGCAATGTCGGCGAGCAAAGGCTTATGGAATATGAAAAACGCTGGAAGGCCGAGATCGGCCGCGAGTTCATGTTCGGCATGAAATTCCGGGACATATACAGAAGAATGAGCGACGATGACATCAACGAGGCCGTAGCCATGCTCGATGATGAGGAGATACTCGAAACCATCACGAGATACGGCGACATTGACAGGCCGTCCATACTCGCGCGGGAGCTTTTCAGGATGTCCGGGAACAAGAGACTGTGGCAGTTCATGAAATTATTCGCCCGTGTCATCTTTTGATACAATAATGATATTATAGTACGGTATATCCAAAAAAAATTTAATAATGAAGACCTCATAAGTAACTAGAAATATCGTCGGTGCCTTTTGCGGTTGTTTTTTAAGCCGTACTTTACATTGTAGGGTCATATTATGGATAAAAAACAAGATGATAATGAATATGACAGATGCATGATCGCGGAGCAGATAATTGAAAATCTCCCGTTTCCGGTCATAGCTATCGGCCTGGACAAGAGTATCATATACTTGAACGGCAAGGCAAAAAACATGATAGCAGGGCGGGACCTCCCATGCTATGAATCGCTTCTAAAAAATACGGCCCCGTGTATTGATTGCCCGATGGATAACGGATATTTTGATAAAAACCATGATCAAAAGACATTATACATGAAAAGTGATAGCCCGGGACATATTTTTAGGTCAATTTCTCCATTATATGCTGACGGGAAGCTCGAAGGAGTCATCGAGCAGATCGCTGAAATGACAGCTTCGGCACACATCGGGGTCGAAAAGAGCGATGTCAGTGTCATACAAAAGAAGCAAAGCGAGATGAAAGACATTTTCATGAGCATTATACCTGTGTTGACGCGAAAGGTGTGCCAGGGAGATAGAAACCTTGTCATTAAAGATATAGGGGACAGGGTCGAGGCATACATGGAGTCCGTGATCATGGAAAACATGCCGGATGACCGGACAAGATTAGCATGCGTCTGTGAAATTTTCAATGAGATGGGAGGGAACTTCACTGCGGTCAACAGGGAGGACCACATAGAGATATCAGGCACAGTATGCCCCTGGGGCGACGATGCAGTTAACAATCCGATATTATGCAACATAACTAAGATGATATTCTCTCGCTCGTTATACAAAGAAAAGTTACATGTCGACCTTGTGGAGTCGATAGGCAACAGAGATGACAGATGCCTTTTAAGGGCATATAGAAAGTTATGAACATGGAAAAAGTATTATTAGTGTATATCCTTGACCAATATTTTTGGGAATAATGATTTATAGGGATCGGATAATTCTATGATCGATATGTCAGGCACTAATGATAGATCATTGGTCGGCAAGTGCGGGATCTATTGCGGCAGTTGCCCCATCTATAGGTCGTATAAGGACAGGGATGATAAGACGGCTTTTGAATTATCGTTCGCGACAAGATGCACGATAGACCAGGTAAGATGCGAAGGCTGCGGATCAGATGACAGATTCGTGCTGAGCCAAGGATGTTTCTACAGAAAATGCGCTGTGGAAAAAGGTTTGGCAGCGTGCGCGGAATGCGGCGATTACCCGTGTGAGAAGCTATCGTGGTTCTATGATGACGGCATAGCGAAAGAGAAGGAAGCCTCAAATAATTCGAACCGCATGAGGGAGACATCTATCGATGCATGGCTGGAAGAAGCGGATGATAGATGGCGATGCAAAAATTGTGACAGCCCTGTATCCATAGGAATTAAAAAATGCCATAAGTGCGGCCTGCCGGTTCAATGACCCATTGTACTTTGGGCGATCTCACATGATCATTATTTTTTAGCATTTAACAAAAAATTCTTATGTGAAGCTATACATTTAGGCTCTGATGACGTCGGTCAAAGAGGGTAAGGTCACTATCGAGATGGGAGAGGACGTTTTTTATAATCCCCGTATGGAAATGAACAGGGATATTAACGTAGCATGCATAACGGCCTTACCGGAAGTCTCGTCATACGTGGACGCGATGGCGGCCTCGGGCATACGAGGCATAAGAGTAAAGAAGGAAGTCCCCCGGCACATTGATGTGACTGTGAACGACCTTGAGGTATCGGCTTACGAGCTTATAATGGCTAACGCCCGGAACAATGGCGTTAGCGTGAACGCTTCAAACATGGGAGCGAACACGCTGCTTTCATCGACACAGTTTGATTTTGTCGACATCGACCCGTTCGGAACTCCCTCGCCGTATATAGATTCTGTCTGTAGATCGGCAAAAAAGGTGATGGGAATAACGGCAACGGACACTGCGCCGCTTTGCGGGGCTCATCTAAGGTCCGGTATGAGAAAATACGAGGCGTATCCGCTGAAAACGGAGTATCACTCCGAGATGGGCGTAAGGGTATTGCTGGGAAAAGTTGCCCGTGAGCTGGCGAAATATGACCGGGCTTTTAAGCCCTATCTATGCCATGCTACGGAGCATTATGTCAGGCTCTATCTTGGCGTTGAGTACGGCGTTGTCAGCGCGGACAGGATGCTGGATGAAGTGGGCTTCATAGTCCACTGTTTTAAATGCCTTAACAGGTATAGTATCAAAGGCCTTGCGGTACAAGCGCCTGAAAGATGCCCCGTATGCGGTAGTAAAGTCCAGATAGGCGGACCCATGTGGCTGGGCAGGACCAGGGACAGGGAATTCGTCAGCAATGTGATAGAGATAATGGAAAAAGGGGAATTCAAGAAAAAAGAGCGCGCGATACGGATGCTGGGGATCATCAGGGAAGAGACGGAGGTCCCGACGTTCTTTGACCAGCACAGGATATGCAAAGACCTTAAAGCTACGCCTACGGACATCAATACGCTGGTCGAAGCGCTGAAGGCAGAAGGATTTAGCGCTTCAAGAACGCATTATTCGGGCACGGGATTTAAGACTGATGCCCCAATAAATGTCGTTAAATCCATAATTACCAAATTTTCATAAATTTCTACATTTTCTTAGAATAATATCGAAATTTTTCAATTAGTAATTTCAAAATTGCATTTATATTCGCCTTTTCTTATATCTTTATATACACGAAAGTTTATTTACTCTTATACTGATTATAATAAAAGCTATCAGTGATTAATCGGTGAGCGTATGGAAATACTATCGAACATATCAGCGCTATTCCATATATTCCTGCTTGTGTTAGTCTTATTGCTATCTATACTGGTCGTATTGCTAACGCCAAAGGTCAGAGAAATTGAGAACAACATGATAAAAACGATCTCATATATCATACTTGGTATATTGTCGTTCTCCCTTGTAGGGGTGGCTTTTAATCTATGGCAGCCTTCCGGCAGTGTTGATGCAGTGTCATTGCTTCAGCCGTATATGCAGTTTTATCCGATATTCATATTATCGATAGCCCTGTCGGCAGTCATACTTGTCACATATATGGAAAAAGAGAGATACGGCCATATCTTTGCGGGCGCAGGATTTGCCGTGCTTCTACCAGATATTCTAACTTATATTCATTATGGAAGATATGACCTTGTATTGCTGGGATTCGCACTGTGGGCGATAATCCCGACCTTATGGGTACGAATGTGGAAGGATAATATCTATGAGCCGACAACATTTAAGGAAAAAGCGATAATAGCCTTAAAGGCGGCTATACTAACATATCCGGTATACATCACTACAGGACTTGTCGCGATATTCGGAGAAAGCCAGAGGAGCATCGACCCGGCGGTCATGTCCTCGCTTACCACGAACATGCAGAACATTGTCTGGTTCGTATTGATCACGTTATGGCTATACCTGCTGATCAATACATTGATCGTATCCATCATGTTCGTCATACACGACCTCGCTATCCACACGTTAAATATCAGGAGGGTGGTCACTCCAAAGCAGGACATCCAGTATATCAAGGAACAGCAGGTCATAATAAAGCGCCAGGAGAAGAAGGAAAGACCGGACGCATACAAGGGCCTTATAGAGGAAATGAGCGTATTCCATAAGTATCTGGACCAGGTCGACAGGCTCAGGGCGGCATCGACGATAGCCAGGTTCAAGAATGAATACCAGACAATAGCCGCAAGGTACAACGATGGGTCAAAAGCTGAGGCGGAAAGGATAATAAAATCACTGGACCAAGAGTTTAAGAGAAGGTATGCTTAATAAAGCATATTTAAGAAGGAATAAAAATGGCACTGTTGAAACGCGATGACCTGATCAAAATAATTGAAACTTGTCAAATAAAGGGGCAGGACGAAGCCATTATCAGAGCTTTGATGTATATCAACCTCGGTTATCCTATCATGCTTTACGGCCCCCCGGGGAACGGTAAGACAACCATAGCCGAGCATATATTACGCTATATATCAGGCGGGGACAACTATCACCGTATCGAAGCCACTGAAGGCATGACAGAATACCATACCATCGGCGGTTTCCACCCGCTCTCCATGTCAGGTAACCCGGAGCTGTCAAAACAATTTGTCTATAAGGACGGCGTTATAACCCGTGCGCTTGTCGAAAGTAAGAACTTATTGATCGACGAGTTCACCCGGGCGCCAACGACAGCTTATTCCGGTCTTTTCATGCTTTTATCCACAGGAAAACTTCCCCTGGAATACAGGGAAGAGATCCTTATGAGACCCAACGACTGGGTCCTTATCGTAACGGCCAACCTTGGCGATGAAGGTACCTTTAAGATGAGCGCCGCGTTAAAGCGCAGGTTTATCCCGATCTTCGTGGGATACACGAGCAGGTACACGGAAGAAAAGATAATAAGAATGTATACGCCCGACCTCGACCCCATGATCGCAAACTCCATACTTGATTTTGCAGAGGAGACAAGAAGGCTATGGCAGGAAGATAAAGCGCTGCCGCAGGGTCTTTCTACGGACGGTGTCATCAAGATGGCCAGATATTGCGACTTATCCATCTCAGAGGGCCTTGACCCCAAGACAGCGTTTACCGATGCAGCGATGCACCAGGGCGTCGTCATTGCGGACGAGACCGATTATGTATCGCTACAGACAGTGAATGAATTAGCCCTAAAGATAGCAAGCAGGCTGTAGTATGATATTTGCGGACGAGCAAAAGCTGCTCGAGGCATGCGCTTACTGTACAAAGGATCCGAATGATGTGCATGCTTACGAAGATTTCTTGAACGGCTGCCGTTCGATAGGCAGGAATTTTTTAAGGCTATACCAGATTATGCCGCCGACAATAGAGCGGATGGTATATACAGGTTATTGCGGGAATGGCATCATCAGCCAGCACAAGACAATGTCAGGTTTTTGCAGCAGCGGCAGAAGCCTGGACAATGTAATTTCCAGGTACAGGGTAAGGGATATAAAAAAGATCCATCTTGCGATAATGTACGATGACTCGAACTCGATGACAGCATGGTGGAGAAACCAAACGATGGCGGCCACGATCCCAGAAAGCAGGTCGCCTCAGACATATTCTAAGATCGCGTGCATATCGCTCATGGAAGGCCTATCCAGGAACATGGACATGAACCTGTGGACTTTCGGAAGCAAAGCGGACGGGCCTTTTAACATAGATAACAACATGTATAAGGAGCTTTTAATCAGAAATGGCTCGGGCGGCACCAGGCTTGATCTTGCCCTTGAATCCGTCATTGATTTTGGGTGGGATAAAAAATCGGGCATCAAGATACTTATCGTGCTTACGGACGGCATTCCAGAGATGGGAAGGAGCGTTTACGACGAGGATGTCATGATAAACATAAAAACCCTGGACCTGCTGCAGGACATGTTGAACAAGAAAGTGAAAGTGCTATACCTCCAGCTGTTGACCGATGAGTCGCGGAAATTTAAAAAGAGCGGCGGCTACACGATGAAGGAGTTCGGCAAGAACCTGGAAAAAATGGGCTGTAACGTTATCAATGTAGATACGGCTTCCAGGATCAGTGATTCGCTGTTTAACGGGCTTTATTCGGTCGTTAAAAAGTTATGAAAAAACTTCATTTTAAAAAATCTCTTTTGAACAGGCATCGTATTTTATGCCTGACCGGATTTACATAAAAGCGCCTCTTTATAGTATACTATCTTTTAAAATAATACCGATAAGTAAGATAAAATCAATGTGAATAAATTTATTATAAATATATTGATATTCTAAAAATAGACTGGCAGTTACGGCTTTTTTATAAGTGCAAAGTTATAAATGATTTTATGCCAGATTACTACCTGGTGATATTTTTGATGCGCGTTGTCCAAAACGCATTACAGGGCAGAGCCGATTATTTTGACATAAGGATCACTGACGTGACGAACACGATCCTTGAGCTAAAGAAAAACGAAGTCTCTAAGGCTATCTCGGGAAAAGATACCGGAGCCTGCGTACGTGTTTTATATGGCGGTGCATGGGGATTTGCCAGCACACCGGATATTAGCGAGGAGTCGATCAGGGACGCTGCAGACAAGGCCGCCAGGATCGCCAGGGGAGTGAGCGAGAGCGTAAAAGAAAAGACAGAACTTGCTGCCGTTAAGCCTGTGATCGATGAAGTCACTATAGAAATGAAAAAGAGCATCATGGACACTTCTATTGAAAAGAAACTTGACCTGTTATTATCCACGTTCGACGTCGTGAAAGATTATGATTTTATCGTGAACTCGACAGCATCCTATAAGGACACGTATACTGTCGAAGAGTTCTATTCATCCGAGGGAACTTCACTTGTCATGCGGAGCCCTAACGTCTTATGGTCTCTGGAACTTGTGGGCAAAAAAGACGGCCAGCTACAATCCGTGAGGCGCCGTATAGGTAACACGAAAGGATTCGAGGCTTTTGACGGAGATCATCATTTAGACTGTTCGAGAGATGCAGTGGCATCGCTTGTATCCCTGCTTAACGGTAAATCCCCGCCATCTGGCAAATTGCCAGTGATCGCTGACCCGGAGCTGACCGGGGTGTTCGCGCATGAGGCGGTCGGGCATGCCTCCGAGGGTGACCTCGTCACCACAGGGAACTCATGTTTTGAGAATAAGATCGGAGAGAAAATAGGCAACTCGATAGTGACGATAAAGGACGATGCCACCATCCCGGGCCTTTTCGGCAGCTATGTCTACGATGATGAAGGTGTCAGGACAAGGACCAAGGTACTTATCAAGGACGGCATACTGAACGAGTTCATACTCAGCAGGGAGACGGCGAAAAAACTGAACATGGAGCCAAATGGCGGCGCCAGGGCAGAATCATACCACGGAAGGCCTCTTGTCAGGATGAGCAACACGTTCATCGAAAGGGGAGACTCGTCGTTCAGGGAAATGCTGGAAGAGACAAGGCATGGAGTTTACTTAAAAGGCACAAGAGGCGGACAGGTCAATACCTCTCAGGGATACTTTCAGTTTAATGCCCAGGAGGCTTACCTGATAGAGGACGGAGAGTTGAAAACCCCGTTAAGGGATGTGTCCCTTTCAGGCCATACGCTGGAGATATTAAGCCTTATAGACATGGTCGGGGAAGACCTTAGCCTGGGTCATGCAGGGCTTTGCGGAAAAGGACAGACAGTGCCCGTCGGGGACGGCGGCCCGCATATAAGGATATCCGAATGTGTCGTAGGAGGCCGTTAAATGAGAGAGGAATTGATCAGGATAGCAAATCGTGTCGTCGACCTTGCGATAGAGTCCGACATAGAATGCGAGGCATTCGTTCAGAAAAAGAGGTACAACAGCATCACAGTCGAAGGCGGGAAGATAACATTCGGATCCCAGGACGGCGACTACGGGATAGGCATAAGGATAATTGAAAAACACCGTACAGGATTTGCCTATTGCACTGAAAAAACCATCCCGTTCGGTCTTAAGCAAGCCCTCCAGGTCGCAAGGTTCAGTAAGCCTGGCAAGTATGAGTTCCATGATAATACCGACTACAAGGGGACCAGGTCAATATATGATAACAAGATCGCAACGCTGGTCTCAGAGGAAGGCATAAACCTTGCACAGGACATTATAGACGGCGCATCTTTCGATAAGAGGGTGCTCCCTTCGAGAGGCGGCATGAGCTTCGGCGTCATGTCATATGCCATAGCGAACTCGAAAGGCGTCTCAGTATATGATGAGGGCACGGTCATAGGCGGATATATGATGTCAGTCCTTAAGGATGGCGACGTGGTCACGAACGGCGATGAATCGATGGCCTCCAGAGAGCTTGACTTTAATTTCGAGGAGATAGGCCATACCGCTACGGAACGGGCGATAGCGCAACTCGGGCAAAAACCGATCGAGACCGCTACGATGACGGTCATCATGAAGCCGGACGCCGCATATGACATACTGGCAAATACGGTCATACCGGCGCTTTACGGCGGCGCCGTCAAAAAGAATGAATCTGTTTACGCGGAAAAGATGGGCGAGAAAGTCGCATCGGAGTCAATAGACATCGTGGATGATGCCACACATCTTAAAGGCCTTAATACGTTCGTGATGGATGAAGAAGGGTATCCCAGCCGGCGTAACGTCCTTGTAGAGGACGGCATACTCAACTCTTTCCTGTACGACAGCTTCACAGCCATAGAGTGCGACGCGAAGCCGACGGGCAACGCCATGCATGCGGACAGGTTTACATCGGGTACGACATATAAGGTCGCGCCTTCCACCTGCGCGCGTAATTTTATCCTCGAAGGTGAGACGATGCCTGAAGAGGAAATGATAAGGGATATAAAGCACGGCATAATAGTCGAAAACGTGCTTGGAGCCCATACGGCGAACAAGGCGAGCGGGGATTTCTCGGTAGCCATATACTCAGGATATATGATAAAGGATGGCGACATAGCCTATCCGATCAAGGGCGGCATGATAGGCGGAAATATGCCAAACATGCTTCTGAACGCGTTCCTTGCTGACAATTACAGGGTCGTGGAGTCAGGTGTCTCGCCTGCAAGCGGCTATATACCGAGCATAAAGTTCGAGAATGTCAAGGTTTCCGGCTAAATGCCGGCATCCGCCTTTTTATTTATTTCTTTTTCTGACCGCGATATCTTAGTGAATACAAAACATTTTATATATACTCATTATATATTAATATGGGGAAGCCATCATGGGTTATACGCTAAGGATAGCGGTCACTGTATTAGCATGTTTGATATTGATCATATCACTTCCTGTCGCTATGTGCGCAGACAATGGCGTTAAAGTCTATATGCCGACGACAAGCACCGTCACCGTGGACCAGATACCTTTTATTTATAACGGGTCCTTTGTCGTCCTGAATGACGGCCACAGGGACGGAGTATATACAATAAGGGTCTCGGTGGATTACCCTGACTCCATAAGATGGGTCAATATCAGCAGATCGGTATTTGTTCTAAAGCCCGGAGAGACTGAGATCGTCCATTTCAGCATCGGCATATTGCCCGACCAGGCGCAGCCCGGATATTATGACTTTATCTTTACTCCGACACTTCTTCCCGACCAGGTCGAGCCATATATGGACCCGTTCGCTAATTATGTATCCATCATCGATAAGTTCAGGTTCACTGTCATCATTCCGGATACGCTCGGCGCAAGCCTGATGTCATATCCTGAAGAGGCTCCGCCTGGCACACCGGTCGTATTTGAAGAAGACGCTGACGGCAGGAAAGATCTCATACAATATCCCGCACCCCTTGATGAAGACAGGACCGTGACCCTGATTGATCGGGCCATAAGGCTGAATTCACCGGGGAATACGGTCGTAGGCGAAACAGTGCCTTTATCAGTGACAATATTCAGGGAGATGACCGACGCAGGCATAACGATAATGTGCGTGTCCCCGGACGGTACTTTATATCCCGTAGAGGATAATAGCTTCACCTTTGATAGAGAGGGTAAATGGGCGGCCATAGTGCTCGTAGGCAACGAGATATTACTGGGAAAGCCCATTGATGTAGTAAGCGGTCGTGCTCTTTTCACAATTCCCGATATGGGCACTTTGATGGCGGCGTTAGCGCTGCTACTCCTGTTATCAGTCATACCGATATGGATATTCACCGGACGTAGAGAAAAAATAGTAACTGAAGACCCGTATTCGGATATATCCTATAAGGCATACGTAGTAAAGAAGTATATGGGCAAGTTTGATAAGAGCAGGCTAAAAAGGACCATAGACTTCCTCTGGGATGAATACAATGACCTGCTGAAGCAGGGCGTGGAAGGCAGGAAGGAAGAGGCCAGGGCATCACTGGAAGAGCTGAGAAGGCTGGCAAAGCCCGAGAAAAATTGATGCCGGTCCAGTATATGAAAGCGCACAAAGGGTATAAGGGTTGACTTACTCTAACCACGAAGCGCACAAAGGCGAACAAGGAACACAAAAATGCTAACCACAAAGCGCACAAAGGCGAACAAGGAACACAAAGAACTTTTTTAGAAGGTTATCATATACTAAAAAATTTTTGTGTTCCTTGTTCGCCTTTGTGCGCTTCGTGGTTAGCAAAATTAGTGTTCCTTATTCGCCTTCGTGCGCTTTGTGGTTAACAATTTAGTGTACCTTCGTGCGCTTTGTGGTTAACAATTTAGTGTACCTTCGTGCGCTTTGTGGTTAACAATTTAGTGTACCTTCGTGCGCTTTGTAGTTAACATTTTGTATACCTTGTTCGCCTTTGTGCGCTTCGTTGTGAAAATAGCGGTCCTTAGAGCCCTTTGTGGCGGACTTGATCATAGATGATCGAAATACACTAAAGAAATTACTGGACACGCTATTTTGTATCATTTTTGTATTTTTGCCAGTATGCCTTCCGCCGCCACTATCCCGGTAGCTGCCGCGGATACGATCCCGCGGGTGATACCTGCCCCGTCGCCGCCCACATAGAGGTTATCGATCATCACTGTCTCGAAGTTTTCCCTGGTCTCCGGCCTGACCGCCGCGAACTTTATTTCCGGCGCATAGAGGAGCGTAGCGTCGGAAGCTACTCCGGGGACGACTCTGTCGAGCATATCCAGGCCTTCCAGTATGTCGGTCACGATCCTGTGCGGAAGTGACATGGATATATCTCCCGGAGTGACAGATTTTAATGTCGGCTCCACATAGCTCCTCTTCAGCCTTTCCCAGGTAGAGCGCCTGCCGCTCTTAAGGTCGCCCAGCCTCTGAAGTATCGGCTTTCCGCCGCCTATCGTCTTTGCGAGCTGGGCAATGGTGGCGCCATACTCGTTTGTGTTCTCAAGCGGCTCTGTCAGGGCGATACGGGAGAGGAAGGCGAAATTAGTGTTATTCGACCTGCAATATCGCTGGGAGTGCCCGTTCGCGCCCACGCCGGACTCATATGTGTCCTGCACTACAAAGCCATACGGGCACGTGCAAAATGTCCTTACCAGGTCATCATATGTCGGAGTATACATGCGGAATTTTGGGTCCCAGTTAGTGCGGACTGCTTCCTCGTAGACTAACGCTGGCACCTCGACCCTGACGCCGACGTCAATAGGCATGTATTTTATCGGCACGCCAAATTTTTTCATCTGGGAGCCGAGCCATGTGCTGCCCGAACGTCCTGGGGCCAGCAATACAAAATCGGATTTGATGTTCTCCCCGTCAACGATGACCCCTGTGACTTTTTTATTATCGGCCGTCACGCCTTCCACAGTTCTATTGAGAAGGAATCTTACGCCCCTTGATTCAAGGTCGCATTTCATGGAATCGATGACCTGCGGAAGCATGTCGCTGCCAATATGCTTTTGCTTTATCGGAATGAACTCTATCCCGTTCGCAGCCGCCCGCGTCGCGAGAGCCGATGGCGGGACATGCGCGTCTTCCGGAGGCGCTCCGTGCTTGATAAAATACTCGTCCACCTCATCGATGAGCATGTCGGCCTTTTTAAGCCCCACGAAGTCTATCAGGTCTCCGCCTATCTGAGGGCTCAGGTTCAATTTGCCGTCGGACATGCCCCCTGCGCCGCCCACTCCTGCGGTTATGCTACAAACGTTACAGTAGACGCAGCCGTTGCCCTGCATCACCTGGCAGGTCCGCTGGTGAATGTCCCTGCCCTTTTCTATTATTGTCACATTCGCATGCCCGGCCAGCTTATGAGCTGCCATGAGGCCGCATGGCCCGGCCCCGACGATGATAACATCCATGTTTATGTGCACTTCCCATCAATATATTAAATATCAATTATTTTTATTTGCTTATTAATAGATCATATTACATTTAAGCAATTAATCATTATTAAAGACATATAACACATAATATACAAAAACATAAATAATTTCTTAAATGAGCAGATATTTATAATAAAGTTTTTTAAACAGTTTATGTAAATCTAAGAGAATTACATAAATAACAATATTTTACATAGATAATAATTATATTATTAAAAATCGAGATATGGAAGGGTTTAATTTTGCATACCGAAAAAATAGGATCTCATCCGGTCAAAGATATAGTTTTAACTTCTTATGAGTGGGATCGGGACCAGCTTGAAAAGATCATTGAAGAGCTGGAGAGCATTCTGCTTGAAATGGTAAAGCTTGAGACGAGCTTTAATGAATTTTTAGAGAAAATACATCCAACTTACAGAGATAGTGCCATTAATTTCTTACATTATCTTGCATTAAGGCAAAAAGACATAAGGGAACTACAGGAAAACCTCGCGCACCTTGGAATATCCTCGCTGGGCAGGGCTGAGTCTCATGTCATGGATAATATATCTTCCATCTTAAAGATCCTTTATTATCTGAACGGGCGCCATGGCCGTTCTCCCATGATAAGCAAGAACCTCATAAAATATGAGGACGGTAAGAGACTGCTGGAACACCATACGAACGGGCTTATAGGAGATAGGACGGCAAAAAGGGATACGCGCATAATGGTCACGATGCCAAGCGAAGCGGCAAATGATTACAGGCTTGTACGGGACCTTCTAGCCAGCGGCATGGATTGTATGCGGATAAACTGCGCTTACGACGATGTCGATGCCTGGGCCCGGATGATATCCAGTTTACGCCGGGCTGAAAGGGAGCTAAAAAAGACCTGTCGGGTCAGTATGGACCTGGCAGGACACAAGCTCAGGACAGGCCCGGTGGAGCCGGCTCCTGCAGTCATCAGATGGAGCCCCCGTCAGGACGGTTACGGAAGAGTCATGGCCCCGGCAAGGATATGGCTCACGCCTATGGAGTACTGCGCGCAGGCACCTACAGATACGGACGCAAGCCTGCCCGTCCCGGTAAAATGGCTTTCGGGTATAAATATAGGGGACGTTGTAAAATTCAACGATACCAGGGACAGGTCAAGGCGATTGAAGATCGCTGACTCGTTTGAAGAATGTAAGCTGGCAGAATGTTATAAAAGCGCATACGTGATCGAAAATACAGTCATGCACCACTATGTGTCAGGGGACGAGGACAGCGAACCGATAGATGCGCAGGTGGGAAAACTCCCTGAGAACGAGCGTTATATTGTCCTTAAAAAGGGCGAGACCCTGATCATGACGGAAGACCGGACGCCCGGTACCGCCGCGGTGCGTGATGAGGCCGGGAACGTCGTGATACCAGCGACAATAGGCGTTACGATGCCGGAGATATTTTCACGCGTCAAGCCCGGCGAAAGAGTATGGATAGACGACGGGAAGATAGGCGGGATAATAAGGCACGTTAATAAAAACCATATGCACGTAGAGATAACCCATGCGCGGCCCAGAGGAGAGAAACTTAGAGGTAGTAAAGGCATTAACCTTCCTGACAGCCGTCTTGACCTTCCCCCGCTTACGAAAAAAGACGTGGAAGACCTGGCGTTCATCTCACATAACGCAGACATCGTCGGATTCTCGTTCGTGAACAGTGCGTCGGGTGTCTATGAGCTGCAGAGCCGGCTCAAGGAGCTTGGCGGCGATAACCTGGGAATACTTTTAAAGATAGAGACAGTGAGCGCGTTCGAACATTTGCCGGAACTGCTTCTCGCCGCGATGCGAAGCCCGGGCGCAGGCGTCATGATAGCCAGAGGAGACCTTGCTGTAGAATGCGGGTACGAAAGAATGGCGGAAGTCCAGGAGGAGATACTCTGGTTCTGTGAGGCGGCACATATGCCGGTCGTGTGGGCTACCCAGGTCCTTGAAAAACTTGCGAAGAAAGGGATGCCGTCCAGGGCGGAAATAACGGATGCCGCCATGGGAGTCCGCGCCGAATGCGTGATGCTGAACAAAGGAGCGTACATAGTCGAGGCTGCCAGGACGCTTGACGATATCCTGATGCGCATGCAGGTCCATCAAAAGAAAAAAAGGTCGATGTTAAGGAAACTGGACCTTGCCAAAAGGTTCAAGGTACTTAAAGAGAACGTCGAAAAGCCGGACAGGAACTGACAGCAGCGATGACGGCATAGATCATAGATATCTTAATGACAACAGGATGTTCACGAGCACGTCCCCGGCGATCAATCCGGACGCAGTTATACCGTTATCGTCCTTAAGGTAGTTTTTCTTTTCCAGACACCATGCTATAAGCCCTCCGAGTATTATCGTTGCGCATGTCGAAAATGGCAATATGAGCCCTATAGAGAACGTTATAGCCGATATCCTCTTCCGGTACAATATTAAGGCGACCAGCGCGCCGGCAGCTATTAAGAATATGTTGACGGACGGCGGCACGACTTTTGTGACCGCCGACTGTGCCATTTCCAGCCACATAATACTATACGGCGCGGGCAATAATTCGGTGCCTATCCCGTAGATGCTGTTAAAGAACTTTATGCACGGGACACAAATGACAGACCCGACAAAACATCCTAACAGGAGCATTTTTATCAGCCCTTGTGATGATGCATTACAGAATTCTGCCTGCTTCAGCACATAGAAGGTCAGTGAAAAGCTGAATATCATCGCAAGCACGAATCCCTCAAGTATCAGCAGCGGCACAATATCACTGAATGCAAGGCCTACGAGCAATATGATCACGAAAGATGAGATGCCGACGCTCATGGACGTTTCCGCCCTTCCCCGGGATTCTATGATCATGAAGAGTAAAGAGATAGGAAGGCTTACGAGGAAGATCAATACGGGAACACCCGGAAAGTAGTATAGCAGCATTGACGCTGAGATCACAGCCAGAGTAAGCAACAGCGTTCTATTATTTATTTTGAAGAATGTGCTGTTAAATGCAATATTATTCCCGCCGTCCCTCAAAAGGCTATTTGCGCCAGCCTTTTTACTTTTATGGCCGGCTGATGACCTCAACACGACATATAAAGATATAACAGCCGTAGTCACCAGCATGGATATGGCAGTGGAAAATACCCATGGGTTTCTCATATGTGTGAAATAGTCAGTCGAGGCCCCCTCCAAAAATATCCATATAAGCAGGGAGATAACAGCGCCTCCGGCTATTTCCAGGCAGGCCTTTGTTCCTATCAGCATGCCTATGCCGGCAAACATAGGCGATGTGCTTAATCCCAGATTTATAGAGCCTAATATCTCGGGGCGGATACCGAACCCCTTAAGAGAAGTGACCAAGCCGGATAATATGCCGGCAGTGCCCATTCTAACCGCTGATGACCTGAATGACGTATTTTTATTCTCCTGCGAGAAAAGATTGATCAGCGATGAATTCACCCTGGCACCGGGCCACGGAAAATCCGCCTTCAGGAAATAGTCCGTGAAATAATAGGATAGAAGCACTCCTATAATACCAGAAAGGAGAGGCAAAAGGATCATAACGGGATCAGGTACGTCAAAAGGCTTGCCTGAGATCATGATCGCTCCGAGCCCCTCTGTATATGAGATGACTATGCCGGTCGACCCCGTACCTATAGCCACCATATATAAAAAGCCGCGCGACCGGACATTTTTAAGAAGTGCGAAAACAGCGAACGCAGCGAACAGGAAAAATATCTCAAGCCCGACGCTTATCCCCGCTTTCAGTGTCAGAAAGACCACGACGACAGCATTTATAATGCTAAAAAGTATCCCCATAACGACAGCGAGGATACGCTCGTCCATTTAATGCCCCCTGGCATCGGTTAGCAGTTCCCTTATCTCATTTCTAACGGCATTTAGCTCCTCGTCCTCGATCTCGCGGAGAATGATAGCCACATGATATGCGTCGCTCACTACCTGACCGTCCTGCTCGACATTTTCTAAGCCGGCCTGCTGTATCTCCCTGAGTATCTCCTTCTTCCTTCGGTCATATTTTAATAGAGATGCCTTAAGAGCTTCTGATCTTTCATCCGGCAGGTCATATCCAAAATGGGTAATGGTGCCCATCAGCCTATCGATAAAATCCTCCATAGGGTTTATATCTCCGGGCGACGCTACGTTAAAACGAGAGCCGTCAAGATAAAAATTCCTGGCCGTTGCCCGGTAATACTTTTTAACGATATTACCTTTTACCTCTTCCCTTACCTGTATTGCCAGCCCAAGTCTTTCCATCTCTTTTAAATAGTAATGGATAGAGCCGGGATTTACACCCAGAGCTTTTGCAAGTTCTGACACGGATGATTCTCTCGCCTGCAGTATCTCGATGATCTCAATGAAACGGTCCTTGAACATCAGTTTTATAGCATCCGGGTCATCGATGACCATTATCTCTTTTATTTTACTCCCTTTGCTCTCCCCATTCATTTGTGGCATGAACATATGTTCTTGCCCTTTTTATTTAAATCTTATTGTACGTTTAAATTGTTTTAATGGATATAGTATGCCGTTTATTACGCCAGGATAATTCATGAGAGCATCGATCAAAAAATATGCTCCAGAAAATTTTAATCTATGGACATAACATAGGGTAGAGCATATAGCTTTAAGGGTGTATTCGCAGGGTGTATCATCGAATAAAGTCACGAGTATACGAGATCCTAGAAAACTCGTTACAAGAGGATGGATTCGGAAAAGCGTTCAACATATTCATCATAGTACTCATATGCCTCAATGTGACTGCTGTCGTCCTTGAGACGGAAGAAAGTCTGGCATCACAGTACGGAGATCTTTTCTGGAACTTTGAAGTGTTCTCGGTCGCAATATTCTCGATAGAATATATTCTCAGGCTATGGACCTGTAACCTTAATCCGGAGTACACAGGAATGCTTAGAGGCAGGATTAAATATATATTCACGCCGTTCGCCATCATTGACCTGCTGGCTATTATGCCGTTCTACCTGCCGATGATACTGCCGGCAGACCTGCTGATAATAAGAGCCCTGCGTCTCTTCAGGCTTTTCAGGATATTCAAGCTGGGAAGGTACTCGGAATCGATGCAGACGTTCATAAACGTCATCAATAATAAAAAAGAAGAGCTTACTATCACTGTCGTCATGGGATTTTTACTGCTGTTGATAGCTTCAGCGCTGATGTATACGGTCGAGCATGACGTCCAGCCGGATAAATTTTCGAGCATACTTACATCGATGTGGTGGGGAGTTATCACCCTGGCAACTGTGGGCTATGGAGATGTTGTGCCGATGACGCCGCTCGGAAAATTCCTCGGAAGCATCATAGCTTTGCTCGGGATCGGGCTTTTCGCGCTGCCGACGGGCATAATGGGCTCAGGGTTCGTCGAAGAGCTTCATAAGAGAAAAGAGACCGAAAAAAGAATTTGCCCTCATTGCGGAAAGGATATGGATGAGCCTCCCGAGAAGCATGTCCCCATAGAGGTTCCTGAGCCGTTAACGATCAAGATCATCGAAAGAAAGAATAGATAGAACTGGCCATGGGTTTTCCATGGGCGATCCGCATAATTCTATGATCGATTCCATCACTAAGGCAACGAAGGTCCGCTATTTTCACAACGAAGCGCACAAAGGCGAAAAAGGAGCGCAAAAGACTTTTTTGTGAGGTCATTTGGTTCCGTCCAGGTTTGTCCGTAATATTATCATCCATACACGTGCTTTAAGGCAGTCATATCGAATTTACTTATAAATAAAGATAATTCCTGAGATGACAGATATATTTAAAAAAATTTGTGTAATTTGTTCGCCTTCGTGCGCTCCCATGAAAAACTTTTAGATGGTTTCTTTAAAAATGGGCATATAACATCAGTTCTGAGATCGATGTTCTGGCATTGTGCCTGTCAGATGGCAGGTAGACACATAACCTCACAGAAACACAGAACCACAAAAATTTTTTAGAATTTAAGGTCACGAAAACCCTAAGAATTTACTCACTAAATCACGAAAGGCTCCAGTATCACCGTCAACGCACTAAAGTCTCAAATGCACGGCTTAATGCTCGAAGTGCTCTAATACACTAACGCTAAAACAAACCCCGAACATTCTCCAAAACACTAAAGTTTAACTGCACGGTTGACGTTTCACGATCGATATTCATGTTGATGGATCAGGGGTACACAAACCGGGATATTAAATTTTTGTGTTTTTGGAGAATGTTCGGGTTTTGTTTTAGCGTTAGTGACTTGGAGAGGTTAGTGCGTTGAGCCGAGCGTTAGGGATATTAGAGCATTGACGGTGATACTGGAGCCCTTCGTGATTTGGTGAGTAAGATTTTGGGGTCTTTGAGCCCTTAAAAAATCATAAAAAAAATTTTTGTGTTTCTGTGTTTCTGTGAGGTTATGTGTCTACCTGCCATCCGACAGGCACAAACATAAAAAACTTCATCTCAAAGACCGGGTAAGTACGACACGTTCTTTCATTCTTATAACCTGAGCAAGACCCCGCTCATCAAAGATTTCGTGGTGAAAAATACATATTAAAACTATTGTTAACGGGACACATCACTAATTTTACGAAAATATAGAATCACAAAGTTAAAAATTTGGAGCTGATACCCCCTAGTTACCTCCGGCGTAAGCGAATAGCTCTCCTGCGCGAGTAAGGCTTATCTTCAGCTCTTTCTTTTCCCTCTCGGTAGTTATAAGCCCCTGCTTTTCCATGTTGTCTAAATAATATTTTATGTTTGAACGGGGAGTGACGCGGCCTGTCGACATATCCAGAAGCTCTTTCATCTCTTTGATCGAACTGATAACCTTTTTCTCATTAATTATCTTTAACATATCATATTCGATGTCCGTGAATTGGGCAAGCGGGAAAGGCGGAAACTTGTAAGTATCCTTTTTGCCAGACGCCATGCCATGGTCCCGGATCTCTCTGGCGATGTCCTTTAGTTTTTTTATCGTATTTTGTTCATCCTCATCCTTTTTCAATAGTTCAAAAACAGTACCGATAAGCTCTCCTTCATAATATCTTTCCGGCTCGACGTAGAACAGCTGGACGGCCGGTTCTTCCGTCCCGGGCTTATTATTCAGGAATGCAGCCATTGTCAGGGCAAGCTGGACGACCTTTGATGCGGATGATATGTTAATATATACTGGATTCCCCTCACCGACCTCTTTTTTAATGATATCGTACGATCTTTTAAAAACATCATCAAAATTGTAAATATTAGTCGAGATAATTTCCCATTTAAAGGGGATGTCCTTGATCTTTCTTATGTACCCGTTAACTATCTGTGTCTGCTTATCATGATCCTCAGTCCTTTTCTTCGTATCATGAACAAGCAGGTATGCCTTTTTAACAGTAAAGTCGTTTATCAAAGGCTGTATTACCCGGTCATACTCAAAACCGGTAGGTACTATGTGGACTCCAGGTTTCATGGTCATTATTAAACAGTTGTACCTATAATACTTATAATTAACTATTGTAAATGTTATACAACAATAATATACGATACTTAACAAAATACAACTAGCATCGGCTTTTATGGCAGCATTCACGACAAATGAAAGTTTTTTTCGTATAAGATAAGTTAAAGATAACTTTAAATAATAACATGTATCATTAAATTATGTTATAAGTTATAAAAAAAGGTCATAATTAAGGTCAGTATTTTGCCGTTATATAATAGCGCTTCTGGTGGGAGAGTAATTTATGGGGGAAGTTCATACGTTATGTAGCAGAAAGAAAGCTCATGTACATGCTTTTAACAGGATATACCTGTTAACGGATATCAAAGCGCCGGAGATCGGGCACATATGGCGCCCGAGGCTGAACCTGTGTATCCTGATAGATAGAAGCGGCTCGATGTACGGGGACAAATTATTATTTACAAGAGATGTCGTAAGCCTTATGATAGATAGCCTGCTTCCGGAAGACATCGTATCCATAGTCATGTACGACGATGTAGCGGAGAAGCTCCTGTATCCCGCGAACCCCCTGAATAAAGATTTGATAAAGGACAGGTTACAGCGGATAGTGTCCAGAGGGGGTACAGACCTATTCGGAGGGCTGTCCAGCGGCATCAAGGAAGCTGAAAGAGCCTCGGAAAGAGATACGATTAACCACGTAGTGCTTATATCAGACGGATCTCCCTCCGCAGGCAGCTTCGACCTTGCGGAAATATTAAGCCTGTCGGAGGATGCGCTTAAAAGGAATATAAGGATATCTACGATAAGCGTCGGTGACGATTCCGACAGGGACGTGTTGATCAGGATAGCGGAAAAAGGCGGAGGCACGCCGCATCATATAAAAAGTGACCGGGATATTCCCGCCATAATAGAAAAAGAGCTTGAAGACCTCTTTTCAACTTATGCTTATGCAGTGAAACTGAATTTATTTGCTCATGAGGAGGCATGCATTACGGGTTCCCCGGGACGTGAAAACAGGAAATTCATGACCGGAAATGATCTGACAGTCGAACTCGGCAATATTCGCAGTATGGAAAAAAGGTCTGTCGTCACTGAGCTTGTGATCCATAAAACATTAAAAGGTAAGAAAAAAATAGCGACCGTCACGGTCGAATTTGACACATTTGAAGGAAAAGTTACACATAGCCAGGATATTTATGTCGATATTGTCGACGAAAATATCGAAATTGAAATACCGGACACCAGGATAATGGAGACGGTTAAAAGATTAATTTCCTGCTGTCATTGACGCGGCACATGCCTGCCGGAACCGCTTCCGGCAATATGGATACATAAAATGCCGGTTTAATGAAAAGAAAAATAAATTTTTCCATAGTATGAAAATAGGAATGTGCGATGGCAATATCAACAAAAATGGATATATGATTCATGACCGGGCGACCGGCCATTATACATGTATCCTCTTGAGATATTGTTCGCTCACTCCGAGTATGTTCATGGATAAGGATATCACTCCGTTCGTGAAGATATAGGCGTTTATTTCGGAAATAGATGGCCTTGTCTGAACGGTTTTCGTCGCGAATATCTTGCTCATCTCTTTTTCGCCGTATAAACGCAGATCTTCTTCCGGAAGCGGGACATACATGATGTTTTTCGACATTCCCCAGGAGTCCATTAAAGCACCCAGCTTTGAGTCTTTGTTTACCATGATGGGGAAAATATCCGCGCCGTGAGACTTTGCGGACATGGCGCCCTCTATTATTTCTCGTGTATTGCCGCTGCCGCTTATCGGGATATACGCGTCGCCACGTAAGAATGCGGGAGTGGTAGGGCCGTCACGCATGAATACATTGTGCCCGAGGTGAGTGAGCCGCATGCCGAAGGCTTTCGCCACGAATCCGGAACGGCCGACACCATCCACGATAAAGTTGCCCCTGCGGTTCAATAGCTTATCTATCCATTCGGACAGGTGATCCCTTTCTATCTCCGATAAAAGTGTAGCGTTCTTGATAAAATGATTTACCTGGTTATAATATTTTGATGTCACTTTGCCGTCGCTATGCTCATAAAGAGCCGGTATCAGTGAGTTCAAGAGCACTGCAAGCTTAAGCTCGAACTCCGAGCCAAGTGCTATCAAATGCTTTCTGTCGACTGCTTTCATAGGGTCTATGACAAAAACATAGCCGTTATCATAATCCGAGACCATTTTATAGGCGGTGGAATTTACCCCCGAGGTTATCAGCAAGACCGGGACATTCAGCTTAAATGATTCCTCCAGATACCTCAAGACGCTTTTTGTCTCGCCGGAACCTGTCGCCGCAATGACGAGATTGTTTCTTTCAGGGTCTATGTAGCGGCGGATAGGATCGTCCAGCGTTAACGGGAAAATGTTCTCATACTTGGAGGACTGCTGTAAAAAGTCATATAGCGATAGAGCGCTTCTACCTTCGGCGATGCCGTATATCACTTTTGTGCATACGGTGTTCTCCAGTATGAAACCGCTTAGCAGTGCGATGAGTTCGCTTATTTTCTTTTTATCTATATCGTAAAGCTGCTTTATGAACCGCCTTTGTATCTCAACGGATTCATAATAGATGTCAGTAGAATACATCAAATATAGATTATGTAAAGTTAGATATAAAATTTGACATTAGTATAAATTCACAAAATTAAAAAATATAGACATTGTTTTGAATGATAAGTGCATAATATTAAGCAATTACCTATGTAGTGATGAAAATGAGCGCCGTACAAAGTGAGAATAAAGTTGTGATAATGGGAGTCGGGCAAAGCGGTTCGATCGTCACGAGCTTGATCAGGCAGTCGAACGCGGAAGCACATATCATAGCGGTCGACGATAACAAAGATATATTGGGCTCTGCCGATGCTGACGTAAAAATACTGATCAAGGATGGAAAATTCGAGCCGGAGCCTGAACTTGATGCCTTTAAACTGATATTTATCATAGCAGACCCTTCGGAAGGTTCATCCCTGACATATTCACAGGCAATAGCATCAAAAATGTCGGATAAGAGTTTTGTTTACGGCATAATGATCAAGCCCCAAAGAGGATGGACGGAAAAGGACAGGGACGTATATTCTTCATTCGATGGTGCCGCAGTCGTTGATGTAGGATGGGTCTTCGAAAAGAGAGGGAAGAGTGACGTTGAGGACGCCATGAGGATATCATTTAACTTTATCGCTCACACCCTGGCATTCATTTCGGCAGCGATAACGTCCGGCGACCTGAGCCTGGACGCGTTCAGGAATATACTCGCAGGAAAAGTCGCATCCTTTGCCGCCACATCTGTATCGCAGCCCGCCACCCTTTATATCCTCACTATGAGCGATATGAACAGGAGTATGGTAAGTTCAGGACTGATATTTATGCCAGAGGATACCGAAGATATTATTGCCCGCAGGCTATTCCTCGGTGTCGCCGGCACTCTGCCGCCCGCTTCGGACCTTGCCACGTTCAGGATAAAAGGCGTGGAGCCTTTCAGGATACTGGCTATACTCGCCCGCCCGTATTAAAGGCTGAAGATATTTGCATAGTTTTGAAGGTCTAAAAGCCCATGGCCGCTGAGGTTAAAGACAATGACCCCGGGGTCGCCGGTCTTTTTACACTCTAAGGCATGGCTTATGGCGGAAGCAATTGCATGAGAGGATTCGGGCGCGGGTATGATACCCTCGGTACGGGTAAAAAGCCTGCTTGCGGTGAACGTGTCCTCCTGCCCTATGGCCTCCGCGTCGATGATACCGTGATCATAAAGTAATGATACTGTCGGTGCCATGCCGTGATATCTGAGGCCGCCGGCATGTATCGTCTCCGGTATGAAATCATGGCCGAGAGTATGCATCTTTAATAGAGGCGTCATTCCGGCAGTATCCCCGAAGTCATACTCATAGCGGGAGGTACCTTCGGCAACGCCCGTCAGCGACGGCACGCTTTTAGGCTCGACAGCTATGAACCTGATGTCGTTCTTGCCCTTCATTTTGTCACGGATGAACGGGAATGTAAACCCTGCGAAGTTACTTCCGCCCCCGACGCATGCTATGAGCTTATCGGGTTTTTCGCCAATCTTTTCAAGCTGTTTTTTAGTTTCTAAGCCTATGACAGTCTGATGGAGCATGACATGGTTCAATACGCTCCCTAGAGAATATTTTGTCCTCTCGCTTTTCATGGCGATCTCTATCGCTTCGCTGATGGCGATACCGAGGCTGCCCGAACAGCCGGGGTCTTTCTTTAGCATACACCTGCCGTATTCGGTCGTATCGCTTGGCGACGGGATCACGTCCGCACCAAAAAGTTTCATGACATATTTACGATATGGCTTGCTATCATATGACGACCGGACCATGAACACTGTACACTTCATTCCGAAATATGATGCGGCCGCGCTAAGGGCAGATCCCCATTGGCCCGCGCCCGTCTCCGTAGTAAGGTGTTCAATACCTTCGGAATAGTTGAAGTAGGCCTGGGCTATGGCCGTATTAGGTTTATGCGAGCCTGCAGGGGAGACGTCTTCACGCTTATAATATATCCTTGCCGGGGTCTTTAAGGCGTCCTCAAGCCTTTTCGCCCGATATAGCGGCGTAGGCCTGCCGATACGTATAAGTGCTTCCCTTACCTCATCGGGTATCCTTATGTCGGTTTCTTCGGACAGTTCCTGCCTTACCAGCCCTTTAGGGAACAATGCCTCCCATTCCTCCGGCCTCAGCGGCTCTTTCGTCGCCGGATGAAGTGCTGCCGGGAGCGGCTCAGGCAGGTCCGGCAAAATATTATACCATGTCTTCGGCAGCTCATCAACGTCCAGTGTGACTTTTATGATATTTTCGGCCATAAGAACACCTTCAACGATCATTAACAAGAATACATGAGCGTATAATTATACACCATAACGTACATAATTATACATAATTATAAAATATTGTATAAGAAAAATTGGGACTTGAAGAAAATCCGGTCAGAGTTGAGTTTCGAGAAAAAAACCTGGAAGCGACTGCATTATCATGCAGTACGCTTAAAGCCACTCTTCGAGAAGATACTTATTCTCGGATCTGATAGTACAAAAGAGATTGTCATCTATAAAGTACTCTTCTTCCCCGGATAATAACATGATCTTTGCCGTCATGTCCTTTACGGAGAAGCATAATCTTATTTGCTTTCCACTGTCAGTCGTGGTAAAGTAGCAAAGTAACGTATCGTCTCCAACACTAATCTCCTCTTCGTCCCACTTTTCGAACGGAGGCGCTATTTCATCGTTCTTTGCGAGTATAGCGTACGCTGCACTCAGAACAACGTCAAGCGACGCTTCGGAAATAGCATTCCCGTTGAGCCGGTAGGCCCTGGTAGTACTATCCAACACTTTCATTATGTTACTATATGGCACGGTCATTATATATAAATTTATTGTTTGTTGTAATATAATTTTGTCTATTTTGATTTAAAAAGTGAACAATATTTAAAACATAACTGTATGGAGGGCTGATAATTATACAATAATCGCCGGGATCAATTACCATTTGTCCTGCTTAGAAGTATATCACGTCGGTTCGTGGTTCGATATCCCCGATCTTATGGCTTCAAAGGCAGCATAGAGGCTACATATTTCACTATTCGGGAAAAGAAATTGACCCCGGTTTCAAAAATTTTTTGATAGTATGCTTATTTTAAAAAAGAATTATTGAGCCTTCTGCTCCCATGTGCCCATTTATGTGAAAAAGTAGTAGACATTTGTGCCTGCTTTCTTTTATGGAACGACCGGAACGGACAGAGGTTAACGTAAGTATCGTAAAAACCGGTAAGGCGTCACATCCATTCCACAGTGATATGCACGTCATACTTTGAGATGCATATGCCGGTAGATTCGATAGCCTTGAAAAATGCGGAAATGACATCCATAGGATGATGACAAACGGCCGTTTCGGACACATAGTCAAACATAAATCGTTTAGGGTACAGCACAGATGCCTGGTCAAAACTGGTCTCTATCGTAAAGTCATATTTTTCTCCAAGCGAATCGACCATCTGTTTTTTTATCCCGTAAACCTGTTTTTCAAACTCAAGCATACATGGCAGGTCATTTCTGTCCTTCTGCTTAACGGTAAACATTACCTTCATCTAATATCCCGGCATAAATGAGGATCTATCTAATAATATGTTTTTCCCCGGAATGTCAATGATTTATATATGGCGGCGATAATTACTCATTATGGACTCTCCTTACGAAGCCGTGAAGAGGACCTTAGGGCAGGATATGGTGGAAGCCGCCGGTATCAATATCTTCAGGTTCCCGGGCACGAGGGATGATTTTGCGGACAGGCTTATAAATACGGGAGCGCAGCAATGTATCATAAAATATGGCCTAAGATTTGAAGACAGGCTGATCGACCTTGACGTGCTATTCCAGGTAGTCGATATCATAACGACGATAGACGGATGTGTCATATTTTATAATCCGGACAGCAGGATACTGGACCTTAAGGTCGTAAGGCGTCCGCCAGCGTAAGAAAGGATTATTTATTATAAGATTAAATTTGTTTTTAATGAAACATTCCATATGTTTATCGGAAAGGTCACGGATATTCGTCGAGTTAAGAAAAAAGGATCTCTCAAGCGACGAATATGTAAACATGATACTGGAAAACCTGCTTGACCTGAGCGAAAAAGGTCACTTCATCCCGGATCGTATCAGCATCATAGACGCTATTGAAAGCCATGTCATACTGAACCCGCAAGAGAACCTGATCGAGAAAAGCAGGGAACTCGAAAATATAATAGATATGTTAAGAGATGCTTTCCATGATAAAGTCCCTGCGCATATCTTTCGAGAAAAATGCAGGATAGCAGGGATGAACGAGAAAGATATTGAGTTCGCTGAAAACATGTTCAAAGAATGGCTGGTATGAGTCCTCAGGTGATATATACCAGTTATAATGAACAAATGATATTTTAGGAAGCGGAATATACGTCCGCTTCCTGCGTATCCACAACCATCCGGATATTCTCAAATATCATCTTTGGGAGGTGTCCTCCGAATGGAAATATAAGGCCCACATTATTTTGACCTACCAATTATTATGTTAGAGTCAGATAAGTTAAAGGTTTCTATGATAAAAACCAACATTACCATACATTTTGGTTATTTTCTAACAATATTATTAATGAAATACTAAAATAATAATAAAAATCCGGTATTTATCAAAACGGTCATTATCTTTAAAAAGAAACATTACTGATTTGTTTTCAATTTATTAAGCGTAAGCGATACATGGATATTTTTAGCAAATCGGCCATTTACAGGACATACAGTCAAAAATATAGCAAATTATGCCAAATTAACTAAAATTACAGATAAATAACTACGATCTGATTTGTAGTCTAAATAAATGTTATATACATGGCTATCGATGATTTATACGGTGAATCTCTTATGGAGTTTAAGCGAGGGTTTCTATTTGGTCTCGGCATGATCACTGCATTTGCCGTTTTACTTGCAGTGTTAGGCAATTCGTGCGTAAACGGCATAGGTGTCGCAAGTTCGGCATCGGAGAATAACGAGTCCGAAAGAACCGTAACAGTAACGGGTAACGGATATGTCTATACGGAACCCGACATAGCAAAGGTGAGCGTGGGCGTAGTGACTGAGGCTAACACCTCGTCCGAGGCGATGCAGATGAACGCGGACCAGATGGACGCCGTTATGAAATCAGTTAGAAGGTTAGGTATACCGGAGAAGGACATCAAGACAAGCCAGATCTCGGTACAGCCGGTATACAATTACCAGTATCAGCCAAAGGACGCTACGGAAAAGCCGAAGATAGTCGGCTATAAGGCCAGTAACACTGTCACTATCACTGTAAGGGATATGTCCAAAGTTGGCCCTGTTATCGATGCTTCATACGGGTCGGGCTCGAATAAGATCGATGGCGTGAGCTTTATGCTATCGGAGGAAAAGCAGTCGCTAGTCTATAAGCAAGCCCTTGAGAAAGCAGTGAAAGACGGTGCCGATAAGGCAAAAACCATAGCTTCAGCCGCGGACATAGAGGGAATGAAACTAAAGACAATATCCGAGTCCGGAGGCTTCTATCCGGTATATTATGACTCGTATAATATGGCAGCTGCGGAAAGAGCCAGTGGAGCTGCACCGACACCGGTATCTCCGGGCGAGCAAAAAGTCCAGGCCACAGTGACCATGGTATATACATTTGGCTAATATTTTTTAGCCTTGCTTTTTTTATTCCAATTTTTTCTCTTATTTTAGGTTTATATAGTAGGGCTTACTTATAATAGACATAGAGTATTATGACTGACAGAACGGCTGGAAGCATCGCTGTAATAATTTTAGGGACAATGCTTGCTATACTGCTATTAATATTCCTGGCGAGCACTTTCGACCTTCTCAATGATCAATATATAGAATGCTTGATGAACGGCGGAGGTCTATATTGCTGGGCAATAGACCAGTCGGCTAAAAACCTGCTGGCACTGGTAGCAATATTAGTCACATGCGGCATAGGCATAATATGGTATATCCTGTCAAGCGAACACACATGACCATCGAAAATTTTCCTTTTTTAACGCTGATAAAAGGTCATTATAAGGCCAGATATATGAAATACAACCCTATCAGTATGATCGCGAGCCCGATGGCAGTGTCCAGATAATTCCCGTACCTGGAGGTCATGTCCTTCAGTTTACCGCTTATCGTCCCTCCCGCAGAGCCGATAAGTGCAAGCGGTATTACCATTCCCGTTGAATAAAGGAGCATTGTGCCCAGTCCTTGCAGCGGGCCCTGGTATAGACCGATATAGGTAATGACTGCCAGAAGCATCGGGGCGCCCCGGCCGATGGTTATCGCGCCGAAAGAAAGGCCGAGTAAAAAAGTCCCTGCCGCAGTATTAGTTTTTGAGCCCTTGAACATATTGAATATACTTTTAATCGGGGGCTTATAGATCTTGAGGAGCTGTAAACCCATAAGTATCATAACCAGGCCGCCGAACGCCCATGCGACGGATTCATTGATCAATAAAAGGTAATCGCCCATTATACCGGCTATCAAACCAAGAGGTAAAAGAATGATGATCGTGCCTGCGGCGAACGGAATCATCAGCTTTAGGTTATCAAGGAAACTGGTATTTTTTTCGGATCCGGCGATATAGCCTACCAATCCTAAACACAGCACACTATTACACGGGCATATACCGGCGATGATCCCGAATATGAATATACCGATCAGTGTCGGTTCAAAAGCGGCCATGTTGATCAGTTTTTATTTTTTATCGCTTCGGTAAGAGCTTTTACTGCTTCGTAGATTTCACGCGGGTTCGCACCCCAGTGTACAGCTATGCCCTGGATCCCGCGGATACTTGTCAGCCCCAGCTTTTCTGACTGGCAGCATCGGAGCACGAAAGGACGCTCAGGCCGGATAGTCGATAGAAGGCAGATATTGACATGCTCATATTTTTTGTTCGGGAACCTTGCCTCGAACACCTGCTTTGACGTATCGCAGCCGATAAGTTTTATATCACCCTGCGGCTCGCCATCCAGAGAGTCCAGGAACAAGCCTTTAAGGCCAGAAGCATAGCATGGGAATATGATCGTATTATCCGGATCCTCAAACTCTTTTAAGTTTTTAGTATAATAGTTAAATGTAAGCATTAGCTCCCCGAACATTCCGGCATCGTCAAGCCTCTTGATATTATACTCAAGCCATGCGGGCTCGGGCGGCGCGATGTCGTATACATCTATAGAGGTTAGCCCGTCGGTGGACGGGGAATGTACGAAATTCAGGTGCTGGTCGATTCCCCTGAACACGACAGTATTGACCCGATCATCGCAGAGCCTGGAAGCGATCCTGATCAGGTTAGCGCGGTTCGAGAGATCTACAGGCCTGTCATATACCAGTGTCTCGTTTATCCCGGCTATTTTCTTAGCTTCCTTTTTCTTTTTCAAAAAAGTCCCTTCGCCCTCGCTCCTGACCTCATAGACCTCGCATCTGTCAGGGGCCTCGAAGACAAGTACATATTTCGACGAGAAATAGATGATATCTTCAGGACTGTATTCCTTTCTCAGATATTTGTTAATAGCGCCGATAAACTTGCAGTGCTCCGGGAATATCATATTTCCGCCTCTATGAGCTTTAAGAGTGAATGCTTAACGTCAGAGGTCTTATATATGCCTCCAAGGTCCGGCGTGAATATTCTTTCTTGCAGTATCGTGTCCACGGCTCTCTGGACTTTCTCGGCCTCTTCCCGTTTTCCGGCCCACTCGAGAAGCATCTTAGTGCTAAGCACTGCTGCTATCGGGTTTGCCACATCCTTTCCGGCTATGTCCGGAGCGCTGCCGTGCACGGGCTCAAAAAGAGCGTATTTATCCCCGATATTGGCGCTCGGCGAAAGCCCAAGCCCGCCTATCAGGGCAGCCGCCTCATCTGAAAGGATGTCGCCGAACAGGTTCGTCGTGACTATGGTATCATACCGGGACGGACACCTTATAAGATTATATGCCATGGCATCCACCAGCATCTCTTCATACGGCACCATCAGCCCTTCTGCCACTTCAATACAGCAGTCCCTGAATAAAGCGCATGACTTTAAAACGTTAGCCTTGTGCACGATAGTGAGCTTTTTTAACCCCGGGTTTTTACATGCCATCCTCGCTATGCGCTCGCTCGCTTTTTTTGTGATGACCCTGGTCGACCTTACCTCATCTTCCGTTACATCTTCAAGCCCCAGATAAAGGTCTTCGCTGTTTTCCCGGTAAATGGTAAAATCCACTTTAAAAGGAGAGATCGCTGATGACTTGAACGGCCTGATGTTAGCGTATAGCCCGAGCTCGCTCCGCAGGGTCAATATCACGCTTCTGTAATCCCTTTTCGGCGGCGTGGTGATCGCCCCGAAGAGCACGCAGTCGCACGACCTGACCAGGTCGATATCCTCTTCGGTCATTGCTTTGCCCTCGCGCCTGAACCTCTCATATCCTACGTCCACCTGGACAAGCTCTGCCCCGGGAAGTATGAGCCTGAGCATATCGAACGCTACGGGTATGACTTCTTTGCCTATCCCGTCGCCGGGCAATATCGCGATCTTCATCGCCTGCCTCTCCTGTATGCGACCAGCCCTCCGGCTTCAAGTATCTCCTGAAGGAAATCCGGCAGCTTTGTGCTGGTGTACTCTTTTCCGTTCGCGGTCACTATGCCCGAATCCAGGTCGACCTCTATGATCTCGCCCTTGCTCACCGCGTCGGCGACGTCAGCCTCTACGATAGGGAGGCCCACGTTAATGGCATTCCTGAAAAATATCCTGGCAAAGGATCTTGCGACGACACAATCTATACCTGCATATTTTAAAGCGATAGGGGCTTGTTCCCTTGATGAGCCGCATCCGAAATTGTTCCCGGCGACAATTATGTCACCTTTCTGCGGCTTGAAATCCGGATCAATACCTTCCATCGCATGTTCCGCGAACACGTTATAGTCGGTGCTTCTCAGGTATTTTCCGGGTATTATGACATCGGTATCCACGTTGTCGCCGTACTTCCATACTTTTCCCCTGAACTTCATAGATACCGCCTCGGATCGGTTATCTTTCCATTGATCGCGGTCGCTGCTGCCGTCAGTGGCGAGCCGAGATATACTTCGGAGCCCTTACCCATACGCCCCTTGAAGTTCCGGTTTGTGGTCGACATACATCTTTCACCCTCTGCAAGGACACCCATATGGCCGCCAAGGCAAGGGCCGCAGCCCGGATTACATATCGTCGCGCCCGCTTTCAACAGAGTGGCGGCAACGCCCGAGTCTACAGCATCGATCATCACGCTTCTGGACGCAGGTATTATCAGCGTCCTGCATTTGACGGTCCTGCCTTTTAATATCATGGCAGCGCTTTCCAGATCCTCATACCTGCCGTTAGTGCACGAGCCTATGAGCACCTGGTCGACATCCTTACCCTCGACCTCTTCTATGTCATGGACGTTATCGACATCTATGGGGCATGCGACCTGAGGCGAAATATCAGAAATATCATAAGTGAACTCTTCACAGTAATGAGCGTCGATGGCATAAACCGGCCTGTACGGCTCTACTGCCCTGCCGCGAAGGTAATCATCGGTCTTTTCGTCAGGAGGCACTATCCCGGCCTTTCCCCCCATCTCTATCGCCATATTACAGATGGTCATCCTGCCGGCTATGGATAAGGCCCTTATCGCCTCTCCGTAAAATTCTATCGCTTTATATGCGGCGCCATCAGTCTTTACATCCTTTATGATACGTAATATGATATCTTTGGCAGTAATGCCTTTAGCAAGCTTACCGTCAACTGTCACCTTTATCGTCTCAGGTACCCTGAACCAGAGCTTTCCGGAAGAGTATACCTCTGCCATATCGGTAGCGCCTACACCCGTGGCGAATGCACCGAACGCGCCGTACGTGCATGTGTGAGAATCAGCGCCCACGATCACCTTACCGGGCATTGCGAAGCCTTTCTCGGGAACGAGCTGATGGCATATACCTTCGCCCACATCGTACAGGTTCGTGATCCCCTGTGCTTTTGCCCATTCCCTGATGTCTTTCTGCAGCAGGGCGGTATTTTCGTTATTCGCCGGGACAAGATGGTCGAACGGTATTATTATCCTTTTAGGGTCCCAGACTTTTTCCACCCCCATCTCCCTGAACGCTTTAACGGCAAGCACTGACGTCCCGTCATGGCTCATGGCATAATCGACGGGAGCTATGACAAAATCTCCGGCGCTGGCTTTTTTACCGGCCGCTTTTCCTAGAATCTCTTCGCTAATAGTTCCCAAATTTTCCCACGCTCGCATACTGAGGTAGAAAGTTATTAGTACCCCGAATATTTAATTGTTATTGTGAGCGAAATTTTCGGTATCGAAATTTTCGGCATAAAATGGTGAGAACATGACCGGATACTCGAAAAACGAGTGGATGAAGTATGTGCAGAACGATATCGGGGACATCGAGATATGCGATGTGACCCTGAGGGACGGGGAGCAGACGCCTGGAGTCACCTTTACCAGGGAGGAAAAGATAGACATAGCGCGCATGCTGGATGAGATCGGTGTCGAGATCATCGAAGCCGGATTCCCGGTCGTGTCGCAGGCGGAAAAGGAGTCGATCAAAGCAATAGCCGGCTTAGGGCTTGACGCAAAGATATGCTGCCTGTCAAGGGCCATTAAAAGCGACATCGACGCAGTGCTTGATTGCGATGCGGATGTCGTGGGGATATTCATAGGGACGTCGGACCTTCATCTGAAATATAAGCATAAAAAGACACAGCAGGAAGCCATCGATTGTATCGTTCCTGCGGTGGAGTATGCAAAGAGGCACGGCCTGATAGTAAGGTGCGCCGCAGAAGATTCGACAAGGACTGATCTTGATTTTCTTAAAAGGTATTATAAGGCAGGAGAAGACGCCGGCGCGGATTATGTAAGCATCGCCGATACTGTCGGCATAATGAATCCGACCACCATGAGATTTTTAGTCGGCGAGGTCAGGAAGACAGTGAAGATACCCGTATGCGTACACTGCCATGACGATCTCGGTATGGCTGTGGCCAACACGCTGGCTGCCGTAGAGGCAGGTGCAACGCAGCTTCATACTACGACGAACGGTATAGGCGAGAGGGCGGGAAATGCCGCACTGGAGGAAGTGCTGTTAGGCCTCCTGCTGCAGTACGGTATCGATAGGTACAAGCTTTCCACCATCACGGACCTCTCAAAGTCCGTCGAAAAATATTCCGGCATTAAAATAGCGAAGAATAAGGCCGTAGTGGGCGACCACGCGTTTGCCCACGAGTCAGGGATACATATTGCGGCCCTTCTTGAAAATGACCGTACATACGAGGTATTCACTCCCGAGATCGTAGGAGGCAAAAGAGAGTTCATCCTCGGAAAGCACAGCGGTAGCAAGGCATTATGCTATATGGCAAGACAGATGGGCTTTACGCTTACAGAGGCCGAGACGAACATTGTCCTTGAAGAGATCAAAAGGCTGAGTGAGGATAAGGTATCGTTCAGGCGGGAAGATCTGAGAGAATTGATAACCGGCTTATTGACGGATAAAAAGGCCGTTATCGCGTAGGCCTTTTTTCTTACTTTTTTCTTAACCCGTATTTATTCATCCGGATCACATCGTCAAATCCGGTCCCATAAGAAGTTATTTTTCCACTGAGCCGTTTTTCCAGCTCTTCAAGCTTTTCCGATAATAGATCGCCGTTAAGCGTGCCCATGATCGAATTATCTGCGCCGTTTATCGTCTCTTCCATCCATATGTCGCAATTTGTCGAAACAGTAAGCGTTGCCATGGGCTCTTCCGCCTTGATTTCGCTGTCAAGCCGGAAGCTAAGGGCATTAGGTATCAGCGCCCGTGACATGCCCGTCACAGTAAAAGCATATACATACGTAAGACCGTATATCATGGCGTTAGGTGAAAAATCAGAGTCTTTTGACCCCATCATTTCCCATCTTTTTTCAAGGGCTTCACGCAATGATCCCGGGGTTATGGGCCTTATCCTGTCAAAGAGCGTATACTTATAGGGGCACTCTACCCTTGTCACGACAAAAATGTCGCCCATGATGCCCATCATATCGACAAGTATGTCGGTCAGGTACCCATTGCCGTAGGCGCTTAGTTTTTCCCGGTTAAGCTGGATGGTTATGGTCCAGCTTCCCACATATTTGTCATACCAGCACCATGCCGAGGGTTTATAGCTAACGTCCAAAGCCGGTCACGTTTAAAATGTTGACCTCTGCGATAATCACATATTCCATTATTAATAGCGGTGCCCGACTCCGTAAAAGAAGCTTGCCATTAAGAAAAAGGAAAAGACCGGGTTAATATTACTTTTTAACGCACAGCCCTTTAACAAGATAGACCTTCATGGAAGGCTCTTCATACATTTTTTTAAGGTCTTCATAGACATTTTCGGCAGTGAGCCCTTCCGCTTCATTTACCGAACAGTCATCTCCGAACAGGCTTTTTATTATGCCGGTGACTTCGGGTATTTTTTGTCCCCCTGTCATAGCAGCCTCCTCGTTCACGAACACGACTACAAGCACATTATGCCCGTGTAATTTAGCGTTCAGCATAGACTGTAAGCCGGTATGCAGCAAGCTGAAATCGCCTGCCATAGCCACTCCTTTTTTATTGAAGCCGCATGCAGCGCTTATCGAAGACCCGAGGCCGCAAGCGACAGTAACGATGTTATAAGGGGGGTTCGCCGTATATATCGAACAGCCTACATCGCTTGATACCGGAGCGTCCAGCATTTTGATAGCGTCGTAAACGGGCTTGTAAGGGCATTCTTTGCAAAGGCTTTTAGCGAAGCCTCTGGATTCCAGTGTCTCGGGAACGATCTCCGGATTAATACGGTCTTTTAAAATATTCTCGACCGCGTTCATTATGTTATCCTCATCCAGCACCCCGGCCCGTGGAAGATGTCCTGTCATCCTTCCCCTTGCCTTTGGCGAATTTATGTGCTCTTCCAGGAATGGCGCGACATCCTCGCATACCAGCACGTACTCCATTTCAGAGATAAAGTCATTTACCTTATTCTTTGGGAACGGGTTCACAAACCCGAGAGTCAGGTGGGACATGCGGTATGATGCTGCGATGGCAGCAGCGGGGATAGATGCGTGCCCCGACGATATAATGCCGTACGGGCCGCGTCTCACTATCTTATTAAGGCCCGACCGTGAAGACTCGAAGCTGGCGGCGCTCCATCCTTCCTTAAGGTATTTTTGATGCTTGCCATACATCGTGTAGTTCCAGATATCCCTCCCCAGCTTACCGGGCTCGGCCGTGTATTTTCTTCTGGTAATATCACTACGGTCATTAAGGACTGCGACGGTGACGCGCACTAGAACGGGCGCCGATATGCGTTCGGATAGCGCCAGGCCGTCAAATATGGAATCATAAAGGTCCTGCGGCGTTGATGGATCATATACAGGGATCTCTGCAAGCTTACCATACCACCGGGAATCCTGCTCATTTTGTGAAAGCTCCGCACCGACATCATCCCCGGCGATAACAACTATGCCAGCCCCTATGCCGTGTGTTGCAGAGATTATAAGAGGGTCCGACATCACATTGATACCGACATGCTTGGACACTACTATCGCCCGTTCGCCGCAAGCCGACGAGCCTACAGCCATCTCATATGCGATCTTTTCATTATACTGCCAGTTCGCGCATATTGACCCCGAGCTTTGTAATGATGCGAATATGCCGTTTATCGGATAACCCGGCACACCTGTGGCGAGTTTTACGCTGCCGTCCTCGGCCGCGGCTAAAACAGCTCCGACACCGTCGGTATTTAATGTGCTGACTTTTGAGACCATGAGACCAAAATCCCTGATAGAATAAGACTCTAAAAATCATAAGGCTTTGCGCAAAAATATAACTGTATTCATCGTAAAGCAACTTCACTTCAGAATAATGTGCATTAAAAGAGCTAGCAATTTCACCACAAAGCGCACAAAGGCGAACAAGGTACACCAGTTTCCACCACGAAGCGCACAAAGGCGAACAAGGTACACCAGTTTCCACCACAAAGCGCACAAAGGCGAACAAGGTACACCAGTTTCCACCACAAAGGGCGCTAAGGGCTCGAGGGTTCACAAAGGACTTTTCTTAGAAGATTATCATATGTTAAAAAAAATTTGTGGACCCTTGAGCCCTTCGAGCGCTTAGTGGTGAAAAAAACCGTGTCCTTTGTAGCCTTCGTGGATAGTATTATTGGACACTACATTAAAAAATTATGGATCATATAACAAAGGTAGAAAATTTTATGATATTAATCCGGACAGGTAAAATCTCATAAGTCTCTATGAGGCACCAGGTCGCAGCCGGTACAAAGCAGGCATCCTGTCAGCGCCAGATCTGCACGAAGTCCGTATCTGTCAAGTATCTTCCTTTCCTCGGCAGCAAGTTTTAGAAGACGTTCGGCGGGAACATTCTCTGTATAAACTTCGCCTGCCCTGAGCGGGTGAGGATTAACCTTTCGGAGTATGGGGATAATGCCCTTACTTGCGAGCATATCCATGCCTTTTATAACGGTCTCGTCAGTCTCGCCCAGTCCGATGATTATGTTGGTGAAAACGTGGTTACGGCCGAATATCTTAACGGCGTGCTCTAATGACTTTACGATATAGTCCAGCGATAGCCCCGGACAGACCTTTTCGAAAACATCAGGGTCTATAGTCTCCGCGTTATATTTTATTTCATCCGCGCCTGCCTCTTTTAATATCTCGGAAGAATCGTCAGTCGGGTAGACCGAGACTCCGATGGGGACGTTAAGCTGCTTTAATTCCCTGACTATCTCCGCGACTCTCTCGACTTCCTCTTCCGGCGTCTTCCAGACTCCGGAGGTCAGCGATATCGCCTCGAACGAAGGATGCCGGGAGCCTTCGAGGGCCATTTTAACGACATCGTCTTTCGATTTGATCTTTCCCTGCAGCTTCGGAACGGGACAGTACTTGCAATCAAAAACGCATTTTTCGCTGACAGTGACGTATACCTGCCCCGGGCAGTGGGATATGGCCTCCTCGAGAACCCCTTTTACGAACACGTCGCCATCCTTAAAAATAGTCACTTCGCCCCTGTCCATGACGGCCTTATATGGAGAGCTTTCACGGACGCTCAGCCTTACGCGGCGTCCGCCGGAGCTAAAGAAAAATGAGCTGAGCCCGGCCCCCGGGCCTGCTGTGGACCGGGATAGATAAGGCATAAAAGAGTCGTCTACCTCAACGCCTCCGGCCTCTATTAGCTCAGCCTTTTTTCTCGCGTCCATAAGCATTACAGGATCACCGATTGGGACGGATTACCAAAATACGGCAGCGATGCCATCGCCCCGATAATGCCCCGGCCATCCATCAGTATGTCGGCTCCCGCATTTCTCGCGTTCCTCAGCGTGGTCTCGCGGGATACCTGCTTCTGTTTACACAGCATTCCATAGTCTTTAAGCATCTCGGCGTCAAAGTTTTGAAGGACGACCATACCTGTCTCCTCCGAAAGGGTATGTTTGGCAAGAAGCCTTCCGAAGTCCCTTACAAGCTTTGTCTCGTCGATGCATGCGAACTCTACAACCGTGGAAGTGCAGTTTTGAGTTTTTTGCGGCACGGGATAGAGCTGTACTATTGAGTGAGAGATATACCTTGCATTCTTATTATCCACGTCGGTGGCTATGTTATGCATAAGTGACCAGGTGGCGCCTTCTTCCTTAGTGTCGGTGTCATCCACACCTATAAGGACCCTTTTCCGGCGCGGCACTATTATGGTGCCCCTGCTCTTCCTGCTGCCCCCGGCCTCGGATATGTCATAGTCGATGACGTCTTCGGCGAGAGACCTGCTCATTGTGGCTCCTACGCCCCCTCCGCCAAGACCTGCATACGTTATGGCGACAGTCTCATCGTCGACGACCACCGACTCTATGCCTGCCGCCGCAAGTGACGGCACAAGGTCCAGCTCGGATGTACCGACGCGTGTCATGTACCTGATAGAGTTACTGAAGATCTTTGTGCTTACTATAAGGGGGCTTGTGCGCTTATAGTGGTATTCTGACCAGCAAGCGCCTCCAAAACAATTGGACTGCTCTACTATCTCTACCCAACCATCTCCATCGCATACTGCGATTATGTTCTTATAGGGCACAACCCACTTTTTTCGTGCATAGGAGTTGTCTTTCATCGATGTATAGTCCCCTGAAGTTTTTATCAAGTAAGCACCGGAATCGCTGATGTTACTATACGGGATTATTAATCAAACATATTATACCTATCGATTAGCGACTGGATGGGGAGTTTTTAATAAGTTCCCTGCAAATCTCAAGGTCTTTAGGGTAATTAATGTTAATTGCAAGAGCTTCATTGTCATATACGATAGCGGACTCCTCCTGTGGCCTGTCGATATGCTTACCGTTTATGACATTGATACCGCACGGGACAAGCTTTCTCCCGGAATCGTCTAACGTAAGGTCTTTGTTAATATCGATGTTTTTGAGGCATGACTCATCCACCCATACCGATAGAGCCTCTTTTCCGCAGTTTTCGTAGGCCGTAATGATGTCATCGATAACATCCGGCGTGATCATCGGTATGTCCGACGACAGTATGAGGAAAGGCTCATTAAGCGATAGCAGCTCCACAGCATATCTGGTGTCCTCAATATAGCCTTTTCCCGGGGTCATTATTATCCTGACATCCGGCCCTTTACCATACGTATCCCGCAGGTATTCTTCTGTCAGCGGCACATTTTCTGATATGGCAATATTTATATTCTCTATCTTGCTACTGGCCTTCAGCGCATCGACAACATAGCTTATAAGGGGCTTATCTTCAAGAAGCAGCATAGGCTTTTCAACTGAGCCCATCCGCTTTCCGCGGCCGCCTGACATCACAAGAGCGTCCACATCAGTATCCCCATGATTATTAAGGCTACTATCCTTGCGACCTCGTTAGACGCGCCGATGACATCCCCGTTCGCGCCACCGAAGTTCTGGTCCGCGACATACAGCATTATCAATCCGGTCACGATCGAGGAGCCAAGCGCGATCAGCCCGATGAGCAGCACGACCGAGCACCTTATTATAACCGCTGCGGGGTCCATTGTCTGGAAAGGCAATATCGGGAACAATCCTGCCAGACCCATAACGACCCATACTATGCCCAGCGCCATAATAAGGCCAACGGCATAGTGTTCACGTGTGGCGCCTTCCATGGTAAGGGAGCCCATGCCCGTGTGTATGCTTTTTCCGAAGGTAGCCACCGTCGTCATGGCGGTCTTCGCGCATATCTCGGCTACGAGCAAAATGAAAAACAGGTTCGTACCAAGCCCGAGGAGCAGTGATATAGCAGAGTGGAGGAATAGCAGGTCCAGGACTATGAACAGAAGCCCCCCTGTTCCCGCATGCACGTCTTTCATCGCCTTGATCTTTTTCTCCACGCTACCGCTCGCTATGATGCCGTCAGCCATGTCCGATAGCCCGTCCATGTGGTTGATGCCGGTGAGCAGGTATATGCATGCTATGATGAATATCGCCATAAGCGCCGCAGGGAAAAACGTTTGTATCAAAAAGCCTGCGGTCCCGAGGATAACCCCGATAATGGCGGCTGCGATAATGAACAGGTAGATCCTTTTTGTGAATTGTTCAAAATCGCCATCCTTGATGTTCACGGGGATGTTCGTGAAAAACCCGATCGCGGCCCGAAGACCTTTCAATTCATCGTTCAACGTCATATCGCTCACCTTATACCTGTATCAATGGAAACCCCGTGAAGTAAAGTATTATGATGATAATGGATACCAGTGCCGCAGTCAAAGCTTTATTGTACAGTATCGCCCTGCCGATGTCGTTCACGTCGCAAGGCCTGAGACCCTCCCCAAGCACGTAGTAGCCGATCTTTTCCAGCCTGACGCCAAGAGCGCCGGCGAACGCTGACATCGGATAGCCTGAGTTTATGCTCGGTGTGTTTCTCGCGTCCTTCAGAGCGGTCTTCAGCGACCTTATGGGACCGCCGAACAGGATCGCGACCAGGGCCATTAGTATGACTGATAATCTCGCGGGTATGAAGTTGGCGACATCGTCTATCTTTGCCGATGCGAAGCCGATCTGCCTGTGCTTTTCGTCCTTATAGCCCACCATTGAGTCGAGAGTGTTTATGGCCCTGTATGCCAGCGCTCCGGGAAGACCGAATATGGCAAAATAGAACAATGGCGATAAAATGCCGTCCACAAAGCTTTCTCCAAGGGACTCTACCACGCAAGAAGACATCTGTCCCGGGTTTAGCTTGCTGACGTCCCTGCCGACGAGCGCCGGAAGCTTCGACCTCGCCAGGTCCAGCCTTCCTGCTTTAAGGTCGCTATAGATGTCGCCTGAAATAGCCCACAGGAACGATAAGCAAAACGTTGATTTCAGCAGATAGGCGGTCGCAAGTAGCGCAATAAGAGGTGAAAATCCGTAAAGGATCACAGATATGCCGTAGCCGATCCCCACGGTAAGCCCTATAGTCAGGAACGCGAGCAAGAACCCATAGAGAACTTTGAACCTTTTCGGAGGATGCTCTTTTAGATATCCGATGAACCTGCCTATCCATACGACAGGATGATATTTTTCTTTTGGCTCCCCGAAAATAAGGTCTAAAGCCACCGCCAGTGCAAACGCTTCGAGCAGAAATGTGATCAATTTAAGCACCCGCTACATTTTTAAGAGCCTGGACAAGCCTATCGTTCTCCTCGCGGGTCCTCACGGCAAGCCGGATAAACGATTCGCCAAGCATCCTGAACGAGTTGCATTCTCTGACAATGATCTTTTCCTTTAATATTCTTGAAGCGAACTCCGGGCAGTTCATTCCCGTGCCGCTCACATCCACCAGGAAATAATTGACAGTGCTGGGATATGCATTTAATCCTTCTATGGCCGAGATGTTTTTCATAAGCCAGTCCCTTTCCCGGGTTATGTATGACCTTGAAACGTCGAGATACGCATGAGAGTTTTCCATATAATAGATGCCGACCTCGCTCGCTATCGAGCTAAGGTTCCACGTCACCCTGGCCACATTCAGTATTCCTGCCGTTTCCGCGTTCGTGATGCCGAAGCCGAGACGGAAGCCCGGAATAGCGAAGCATTTTGTCAGCGACCTCATTACGAACAGGTTGTCGTATTTTTCGACATACTTCGCCACGCTCTGGCCGGGGTCGGCGAGATCGATAAAAGCCTCGTCAACCACAAGGATGATCCCGTTTTTCTTACAGTGGTCCGCAATGCTTAAAACGTCCTCTGCCGGCAGGAGTACACCATCCGGGTTATTGGGGTTGCATAGAAACGTGGCCACGCATCCGTTGAGATGCCAGTATTCCTTTTTTATGAGATCTGAATATCGGACATACCTGATGTTCGCTCCGAAAAGCCTGCACTGCTGCTCGTATTCACCAAAGGTCGGGCAAGGTATAGCTATCAGGTCTCCTCGCTCTAGTATAGATTCGGCGAGCAGCCGGATGATCTCTGTAGAGCCGTTGCCCGGCACTATGTTCTCCATTCTCGCACCGGTGAACTTAGCGGCGCTCCTCTTGAATCTTTCATAGCGGTTATCGGGGTATCGGGATACAGAGCCATATGCCTTTGCTATGACATCGCGCACGTCCATCGGTTGATAGGGATTGATGTTAACGCTAAAATCTAAAAACTCGCTCTCGCTAAAGCCGTTCTGCTCGGCTATTTCCTGAAGCTTTCCGCCATGGGCGCATGGAGCGAGGCCCTGAAGTTCTTTACGTACCTTAAACACTGGCAGCCATCCGTGGGTTAATCAATTTTACTTTTCAAATATTAAATATTATGGAGTAAGGGTATCTGACCAGTATATGAACATAGTCAGAATTAAAGTTAACGGATAAGACATAAAATGTTTTATGGCGAGGCCGGATCAATTAAAATATCAGAATATTAGGCGATATTATTTTTATAGTTAAATTTCTTTAGAGGATGCTATGAGCTTCGCTCAAAGAGCGATAAAGAATGACATTGTAAAAAACGATGTTGATATGATAGAATAGAATAAAATAAAATATACAACGAAGAGGTGATCTCTTCGTATTTGCTTAGATCTTAGAACCTGGGTTTCCTGTGCTTTGGTAAGCAATCCCTGCAGTATACAGGTCTGCCTTCGGTGGGCTCGAATGGAACTTCGCACTCTTGACCGCAGTCTGAGCAAGTTGCCTTGTGCATCTCTCTCGGACCGCTGCTGTTTCTTGGGCCGCCGAAGCTTCTGCGACCGCCAAATCCGCCGTCTCTCATTATTTTACACCCGCCTTAGAACCTGGGTTTCCTGTGCTTTGGTAAGCAATCCCTGCAGTATACAGGCCTGTCCTCGCTGGGCTTGAAAGGCACTTCGCACTCTTGACCGCAGTCTGAGCAAGTTGCCTTGTGCATCTCTCTCGGACCGCTGCTGTTTCTTGGGCCGCCGAAACTTCTGCGACCGCCAAATCCGCCGTCTCTCATTATTTTACACCCGCCTTAGAACCTGGGTTTCCTGTGCTTTGGTAAGCAATCCCTGCAGTATACAGGTCTGCCTTCGCTGGGTGCGAATGGCACTTCACATTCTTGACCGCAGTCTGAACAGGTTGCCTTGTGCATCTCTCTCGGACCGCTGCTGTTTCTTGGGCCGCCGAAACTTCTGCGACCGCCAAATCCACTGTCTCTCATTATTTTACACTCTCTTTTATAGAATAGTGCTAAGAACTAAGCTCCCTTTCCCGTGGGCGTTAATAACTGCAATAAACTGGCTTGCCGACTTTCTGCGAAAAAGTGAACTTTCTTTTGCCGCTTTAAGAACAAGTTGATTTATGCCTTTATTTTGGCCCAAGGTTTATTGGACCCAGATATTCATTATCACTTTCTAATTTATATTACAGGTTTTTCCTGCAATACCAGAAAGGTATAACATAGTATAAAAATCTATGCATGATTTTTTGTTAGGAATATCCAAAACTGCTTGAAAAGTCGTAAGATCCTTTTTTCATTTTACGATTATCATGCATTTGAATGGATAACAGGATATAATAAAATAAAGCCGGGAAACCGGACAGGTATCCCTGATGGTTCCGGGTGTTTCACAGAGCAGATATTTCTTTGTTCTTTATGACATGTAAATGGACACGATCGTCCTTACCCTGCATAGAATCAAATACGCGGAATGCCAGATCTTCCATTTCACTGACGTTATCTGCCGATATGACCATCCTGAACCGGTTAAATCCGAGGTCATCCCGTTCCTTTATACCTTCCTTGATCAGTCCGTCCAGCTCTTTTTCAATGAAAATAAGGTCATTGGTCTCCAGGATATATACGAGAAGCCTGTTACCTATGTTTATTCGATCGCTCAGGCATACGTTGCCCGGCATATCAACGTCCTTATTGTGCTCAATATAACAGAACACTTCTTCCGGGCACCCGCAGCCCAGCGTTTCCTGGACGAATTCCTTGATCTTTTTTTCATCAGACATATATTCACCGAAATATGATAAGTATTATATTTTTATCAGGTTAAAGAACATTACGTTCTGTTATATCGATATGCAGACCGTAACAAAGAGTCAGCAAACTCATTATTGAAGTATGCATGAGTATACGAGCCCATGGCATTATGCTCATACATGCCGTCCCTGCCATCCATTATCCCTTTACCTCTTGTCATTCGTATGGCGAACCTGGCGCTGCTCTCACATTCTACTTTTGAGTAATGGAACTCATGGCCTTTATAGGATATGCCCGGAGAGAGCAAGGAAGGGCCGCCTATAAATCTGGCATCGACATATCCCAGACTTTGCAGTTTTTTTGTCATGAAAGACATAGCGGGAAGCACCCCGGCCATTTTATGCTCTTTTTCGGCGACGATGCCGCCTGTAAGATACATGAGCCCGCCGCACTCGGCATATACCGGCATCCCGTCATCTACTGCATTTTTAACGTCATCCCTGCATCGGGACGAACCCAGTTGTTCTGCGTATAGTTCCGGGTAGCCGCCGCCAAGGTAGATTGCGTCGACCACGGGAAGACGGTCGGCAATAGGGCTGAAAAACTTTAGCTTTGCACCCCGTCCTATGAGCCTGTCAAAATTGTCCCGGTAGTAGAAACAGAATGCGTCATCCATAGCGATGCCTATTGTGACATCATGGTTAGATGTCGCACAGTATGCCGCATCATCGGTGATCGGCGGTGAATCTCCTGCTGCATCCAGGATGGCATCGACATCACAATTTTCTTCTATGATCTTACCGAAGGCGTTCATACCCGTGACCTCGCCGGCCATCTTAAGCCCGAGATGCCTGCTGCTGACGGATAGATCGTCCTTCCTCGGCATCCATCCCAAAGCCCGGATACCCATGGAAGCCGTTATCATTTCCCTGTGCCTTGGGCTTCCTACGTTGTTGAATATTACACCGGCGATGTTCACATCCGGATCAAAGCCGGTATAGCCTTTAATGAGAGCGTTGGCGCTCCGGGACATGCCATTTACGTCGACGACAAGTAATACAGGCGCGGACAATATTTTTGACACGTGTGCTGTGCTGCATGTATCGGTACCTTCAAGGCCGTCATACATCCCCATGACGCCTTCGATGACCGCGACGTCAGCGCCCCGGCACGATACCCGGAAGGTTTCGAGAACCCCTTCCTCACCCATCATGAAAGGGTCGAGATTTCTGGACGGCCTGCCGCATATGGCCGTGTGGTGAGTCGGGTCGATAAAGTCCGGCCCCACCTTGAATGGCTGCACTTTCATGCCGCGTGCGGTGAGCGCGGCCATCAGTCCGCTCGAGATGGTCGTCTTGCCGCATCCGCTGTGAGTTCCGGCTATGACTATACGTGGAATGTCCATATTATACCTTCATTAAATTGATGTTAATTAAAGTTTTCTTTATTAGCGTTACTGCGCTTTAATAATAAAAGTAACTATCTCATGACAGGAATGTGATTGCCGGACAATGGCAAAATATTTATCCTTATGGGAAAAGAATGGCTTAATTTTAATGGCTAAACACGGGTAGATATGATAAGCTGGGAACTTTTCGCGCTCATTCCGGGACTTATTTTGTTCCTTTACGGAATAGAGAATTTCAGCAACGAGATACAAAAGGTCGTAGGGGACCGGTTTCGATCCCTTCTTGGAAAGCTGACGAATACCAGGATCAAAGGCGCGATATTGGGGGCTGTGGTAACAGCCATAGCACAGTCAAGCACTGCGACTACCGTAATTACCGTAGGGCTCGTAAATGCCGGAGTCATCTCATTCTCCCAGAGCCTCGGCGTGATAATCGGGACCAATGTCGGCACCACGATGACCGCACAGCTTGTGGCGTTCAGGTTAACGGCGATAGCACCCTTGTTCATACTTCTCGGCTTCCTTATCAGCCTGTTCGGAAAAAAATACAGGTTCCTGGGAAAGCCGATATTTTATTTCGGCCTTGTATTTTTCAGCCTGAACATTATGTCGGATGCTATCGAGCCCTTCAAAGAAGATCCGGATATAGCGTTTCTGTTCGCAAGCTTCACGAACGTGGCCATAGCGCTGCTCGCAGGTTTTCTGTTCACGCTGATAGTCCAGTCAAGCTCGGTCACGACCGGCATAGTGGTCGTGCTGGCGCAGGGAGGTTTTATTTCCCCCATTCAGGGCATACCCATTCTTTTAGGGGCCAACATAGGCACTACGGCGACCTCATTGCTCGCATCTTCTAGGATGAGCCTTCACGCAAAGCGGGCATCTGTGGCGCATTTCCTCTTTAATTTCATCGGCGTGCTGCTGATCCTGCCGTTCCTGGCGGACTTTGAAGAGCTCATATATATGATAGGCGGAGGGCCGGCGCAGCAGGTAGCTAACGCCCACCTGGTGTTCAACATCATAATGGCGATCGTGTTCCTGATCTTTATCGGACAGTTCAAGAAAGCCGTCGAGCTTGTCGTGCCCGGCACCGAGGACGAGATCCTTTTCAAGACAAAATACCTTAATAACAAGCTGCCCGAGGACAATAAGGAAGCATTCGGAGTGATCGAAAAAGAGCTCGGACACCTGTTCGATGTCAGCACAACGCTGTTCAAGGAGTCCATGTCATGCATAAACGACAATAATGACGGAAAGACACAGAGAGTGGCCAAACTGGGCGGGCTGACAGATTTCCTGAATAAGGAGATAGAGCAGGCCATACTGGACCTGTCAAAAAGAAAGCTTAACGCGAATGAGGCTAGAAAGACGATATTGCTGGTCAGGATATCCAACACCCTTGAGCATCTAAGCGACATAGCAGTCGACTTAAGCGAGCTTTCGAGAAATATGATGGATACCGGGCTCAGCCTGACACCTGAGGGCGTCAGCGGACTTCGGAGCATCTATGGAAAGTTTAATGAGAACATGATAGTATTGCGGGAAAGTTTCCCGATGATCAAGAACGAGGACATCGATAAGATGAGAGATAATGACGTCGAGCTCAGAGAGCTGACGAACCTGGATTACGGCGATTACATCAACAGGTACCTGGTGAGAAAGGTCAGTTCGGGCAGCATGTTCATTGAGATGGTCTCGGTCATAGAATCGGCTAACTACAGGCTCAGGGAGATAAGGAAGCTGCTGCAGGAATATCGTACGTTATGATATGCCCGGGAAGATTCGACATAGTTGTTAGTCCCATAAATATGTTTTATAGTATCTTGTTACGGATACGAATTATGATGGATGCACTCTTTTTTAACCACTAAGCGCACAAAGGCAAACAAGGAACACAAAGACTTCTTTTATAAGATTAGCATAAATAAAAAAAATTTTGTGTACCTTACTCGCCTTCGTGCGCTTCGTGGTTAACAGTTAGTGTACCTTGGTCGCCTTCGTGCGCTTCGTGGTTAACAGTTAGTGTACCTTGGTCGCCTTCGTGCGCTTAGTAGTTAGAAAGAAGATATAATAAATCTATGAATTAACGGGACATACCACATAGTCTCATCTGCCACATCATCCATTTTCATCTAAGAGAGGGTATACATCCGGTCCTTCCGGCAGTGTGGTCCGCCTTACGCTTTCTGCCTTCCGTTCGTTTTGATAGGGACGATATGAGTACCGTAATCGCTCTTTATCTGCAATGTGTCCACATCGTAGACTTCCTTGATGTTCTCGGGCGTCAGCACGTCGCCGGGCTTGCCCTGAGCGAATATTTTTCCGCCCCGGAGCATGACGACCCTGTCAGAATAGTTAAATGCAAGATTAAGGTCATGTAGCGCTATGATAAGGGACGATCCTTCCTCTTTTGCCAGCCTGCTCGTAATTTCCAGCACTTCCATCTGGTGCTTCAGGTCGAGATTACTGGTGGGCTCATCGAACAGGAACAGTTTTGGCTCCTGCGCGAGGGCCCTTGCGATATGCACTTTTTGTTTCTGCCCCCCGCTAAGCTGGTCCATGAATTTGCCTGCGAGGTCGCTTATGCCCATGTCGTTTAATGCGTTCTGGACTATTTCAAGGTCCCTTGGGCTGATACTCCAGGTTATATGCGGCTTCCTGCCAAGCAATACGGTTTCCATGACGGTGGAAAAGAACAGGTAATGGAAATTTTGGGGCACATAGCCTATTAGCCTGGCAACCTCTTTGAGGCTGATCTTTGAGATGTCCCTGTCGTCCAGGTATATCTTCCCTTTTGAGGGCTTATGTATCTGCGCCATACACTTGATCATGGTGCTCTTTCCGGAGCCGTTCGGGCCGACGAGACTGACTATCTCTCCGGAACTGACATCAAAGGATATGTCCTCGAGTGCCTTATGTTTACCATAGTAAACGCTGACGTTATCCGCTATGATCTTCAACCGCGCTGCCCCCCTGACCTAATATATATGACTCTCCCTCCCTCTGAGAAGAAGATAAAGGAAAAACACTCCGCCGAGTATGTACATGATTATGCCGACAGGTATCTCTATGGGGCTCATAATGGTCCTGGCGAAAGTGTCCGATATTAACAGTATAAGTCCGCCCATGAGTGCTGCACATGGTACGAGGAACCTGTGGTCGTTGCCGATCAGCATACGGCATATATGCGGAGCCATCAGCCCTATGAAGCCTATGACGCCAGTGAACGCGAGACAGCTTGATGCCGCCATAGTGGCGATCATCAGGCAGAACAGCCTCGTGCCCTCCACGTTTATTCCCAGGTTTTTCGCTATCTCGTCGCCTGCGGACAGGGCGTTAAGCCTCCACGCCATCAGCCATAGCAGGATCACGCATATGGTCGTAATGATCGAGACTATGATAACTGCGTTCCAGTTAGCGCCCCACATGCCGCCCATGAGCCAGACGACCAGCTCTTTAAGCTTTTCGTTATTAGAAGAATATTTTAATATCAGCACTCCGGCCTGGAAAATATAGCCGATCACGACGCCCGCGAGTATAAGCGTTGCCTGGCTTGTGCCTTTGACACGGGCTATGGCATATATGATCAGCATGCTGAAGCATCCGAAAAGGAATGCGTTGAATATTATGTCATAGTTCCCCATACCGGCCATGAACAATCCCAGTATCCCCGTGCCCATCACTATGGTCATTGCCGCCCCGAACGATGCCGCTGAAGCAAGGCCAAGCGTAAAAGGGCTTACAAGCGGGTTCCTAAGGGTACCCTGCATTACCGCTCCCGCGACTGCGAGAGATACGCCGGTAAATATCGCGAGCAATATTCTCGGCAGCCTCATGTTGAGAACTATTATGGATGCGAACTCATTATCAGGCCCTGCAAAGAGATCAGGAAAGATGCTATGGGCTATGGAAAGGAACACATCTTCAATGCTGATGTTGGCCGTCCCTGCCGATATGGCATACAGCGATGTGAATACCAGGACCGCCAGGATCACGATCAAAAGAACCACCCTTTTTAGATGACTCTCCTTATACAGGTCGACTACGTGCTGTACTTGTAGATTCTTTTTTCCGGGTAAATTCATGAGCACACCCTGGCCACTATTGACGGAAAACCATCAGTTTTCGCATCCGGCTTGAAGTTGTTACCCTTATTCCTTTATAAAGTTATGGAAATAAGAAAAAGATGAGCTTAAACAAGCTCATCCGATTTTACGGGTTCGGGTATATGAAAGCTCCCTTGTTCGCTCCGTCGACATACTTTTGGGCGTATTCGTCCAGAACCTTTACCGGGTCAACATCCGCGAAAAGGTCCGGGTGTATTATCTTTGCCGTATAAAGCAATCCTACAACGCCCTTCGGTCCGAACATTATTGCCTGTGATCCGACGTATACCCTGTCATTCTTGACCGCGTCGACCTTCGGCATGCCTTCCCTGCCCATAAGGTCATTCCTTATGAGGGTCATGTTTTCAATCGATGCTGTTGTGGTGGATGCGGTCTTTATGATAACGTCCGGGTTTTTATCCAGGACCCATTCGGCGCTCACTTTCGGGTATGACCCTGATTCTCCGCCTGCGATGTTAATGCCGCCGGCCATTATTACCAGCGTGTCCCCGCCCGAGCCGTTACCCGCGGTACTGTAAGCGGCGTTCTGTTCCCAGTAAACATCTGGCTTTTCGGCCTCCGTAATGTTGGCTGTCCTGACCCTGACAAGTTCCATGTTATCGTCAAGGAATTTTGCGAACTCATTCGCCTTTTCCTCTTTACCGGTCAGCACTCCCATCGACTTGATGTCGGAGGTCAGCGTATACATCTTATAGCAGTCGCTTGCGACTATCGTGATATTAGCGGCCTCGAACTGGTCGATGTTCTTTGGCTGCCAGCTCGAATAGACTATAACGACATCTGGCTGTAACTGGACGATCTTTTCCATGTTAGGGTTCTGCCAGTCGCCGATATCCTCGACATCCGCAAGTAATCCGGACAATAAGGGGTTATTTTTGACTGTGTTTGAAACTCCGATGATGGTGTCTTTTGCACCTATCGCGATCAATACCTCGGCAGCATCGGAGTTCGTTACAATGATCCTCCTGGCCGGTTCCGAAAGGTTGATCATGTTACCTTTCGAGTCGATGACCGTTATGCCCTGGCCATCTTTGCCTTCGTCCGGACCTGTGGTCGGTGTCGGCTGGGTGCAGCCGGAGACACAGGATACGAGCACGATGAGACAAATTACGAAACCTATGATAGTTCTTTTAGTAATGGTAAATACCTCCCATATGGGCCTCTATCGATTACCCTAGAAATGTTTGTATAAAATAAATGGTATTAATACTTTTTGAAATATTCATACTAAATGTGATGAAAATATAATATGTTATGTTTAAAAACGCAAAATAAGCACTTTTATCACCGGAGAGCATATTGACCATCTTAAACGAATAAAACAGTAAATTAAGGGTATCTTCCAGATCACTTTCTGATCATATCCTGATAGGGCTTATTGACCGCAAGACTGTTATAAAGTAAGCACTTTATACTTATTCAAGTTTTATTTAATATCTTAAACTTTACCGGAATTAACATGTCACAAAATAACGGCACCAGATATATCACCATACTCGGGACGCAGTCACATGCAGGGAAAAGCGTACTGGTCACGGCGCTTTGCAGGATCCTGAAAAGGCGTGGATATAACGTAGCGCCTTTCAAAGCGCAGAACATGAGCCTTAACTCCTGGATTACGAAAGACGGAAAGGAGATCGGCATAGCCCAGGCGATCCAGGCTTTTGCCGCAGGTGTCGAGCCGTCGGCAGAGATGAACCCCGTACTGTTAAAGCCTAAAGGGGACATGACTTCCCAGGTGATAGTCATGGGCGAAGCGATCGGCGATAAGAGAGTCGGACAGTATTATTCGAGCATAGACGATATGATGGCCGTTGCGAAAGGCGCTATCGAGGATCTATCGCAGAAATATGATATGATCGTCATAGAAGGTGCCGGCGGCGCCGCGGAGATAAATCTCTATGACAGGGACATCGCAAACTCCAGAATGGCCCATGCAGTAGGCTCGCCGATCATACTTGTTGGCGACATCGAGCGGGGAGGGGTTTTCGCAAGCATATACGGCACGATAGCCCTGATGCCTGAAGGGCATAAAAAGCTTGTAAAGGGCATCATCATAAATAAGTTCAGGGGAGAGGTCTCCCTTCTCAAGAGCGGCATCGAGGAGCTGGAAAAGCTTACCGGGGTGCCGGTACTGGGCGTCATTCCCTACAGGGAACTGGAGATACCCTCCGAAGACTCCGTCTCGATATCGGATAAGAAAGCATCGGGCAGCCTCGATCTTGACATCGCTATCATTAGATTCCCGTTCATTTCAAATTTTACGGATTTCGAGCCCCTTGAAAGAATAGCAAGGGTCCGCTATGTCTCAATGAACGATAAGCTGGGCTCTCCGGACATTGTGATATTGCCGGGTTCGAAGAATACGGTGAGCGATCTGAGATCCCTTGGAATGTCCCGATTATGGGATGAGATAAAAGCGATCTCCGGAAGCGGGACCCCGATATTAGGCATATGCGGCGGATACCAGATAATGGGGCAGCGAGTGGTAGATAACGGGATAGAAGGCGATAAGGAAGAGAGCATAGAAGGACTGGGATTATTACCGTCTTCGACCGTTTTCGACAGGTATGAAAAACAGACACGCCAGACAGTAAAGATGGTGACTGCCGGTGGGCCGATATTAGGAGCCATCAACGGCTCGAACGTCAGAGGATATGAGATCCATATGGGTATGAGCACGACGCCAAGCCCGGCGTTCGACGATGACGGATGCGTGGACGATACCGGCACGATGATAGGTACGTATCTGCACGGCATCTTTGATAATAAGAACTTCAGGGACGCGCTACTATGCTATGCCTGCCGGCGTAAAGGCATACCTTACGAGTGTGCGACAAATGCAACTGATCCTTATGATGTTCTTGCCGACCATGTGGAGTCAAGCGTTGACATGGACAGAGTGCTCGAGATAATTAACGAAGAATGATCTTTATTTTTTGCCATACTACGATTTTGGGTATTTATCGTTGTTCCTTTCGGATGGCGGGTAAACACTAAAAACATCACCCCCAAAAGCCGAAAAATATTCTTTTTACAGAACCGGCAATATCCGACCCCTATCAGGAGAGGGCGTGATTACGGTCGGAAATGATGCTATATAATTATACGAACATTAATATACATTTGAAAAGTACCCTGTTAGTGCGCGATACTCTAATAGAAGGGGTGGAAAAATTAAAAACGTCATAGTCGGCATAATGTCCGAGTTCGAGGATCACTTCAAGGAGAGAAGCGATGAGATAAATTGTGCTTTGCTTGCCATTATCTCCGGAGAGAACCTGTTATATTTAGGGCCTCCCGGTACCGCAAAGTCGCTTCTGTCGAAGAATATTTGCGAGGTCGTTGACGGGTATTTCTTCTATTATCTGCTTACACGTTTTACGACACCCGAAGAGATATTCGGCCCCCTATCTCTTAAGGCCCTTCAGCATGACGATTTCAGGAGAAAGGTCGACGGATACCTGCCAACGGCGCATATAGCTTTCCTTGATGAGATCTTTAAATCCAATAGTTCCATACTTAACAGCCTGCTCACCATCCTTAACGAAAAAAGGTTCCATAATGGAAGAGATGTCATTAAGATACCCCTATTATCCGTATTCGGGGCTTCTAATGAATTGCCCGATGAGGATGAGAACCTTGAGGCGCTTTATGACAGGTTCTTATTCAGGTGCTCTGTCAGCTGCGTCCGGGACGAGAATAATTTTAAAGAGCTGATATTCGGGGATGCCGATAGCTTTAAGCCGTCTTTCAAGATCCCGCTGGAAAAGATAGACGAGATAAAAAGGGTCTCCGGGAAAGTTAAGATAGACAGGGATGTAGAAAAGATAATACTCGAGACCAGAAAGGAGTTCTTGAGGAAAAATATTCACCTGTCCGATAGGCGATGGAAAAAGATCGTCAACGTGTTAAAGATAGCATCGGCAAGCATGGGCAATGAGGTCGTAGACAGGTCAATGGTACTTCTGTTGCAGCATATGACCTGGGATACCCCGTCACAAAAAGAGCATATTCGAAACATTCTGATAGACCAGATAATTTCCGGCGGGGAGAGCCTGGAAAAATTGAAAAAGGACGTGACAGACCTGTATTTCCTCGTCCAGAGAACTATGGATTACAAATTCCCGTTGCCGATCAGGTGCTATCAGTGCAACGAGATATTCGATACCTCAAAAAAGCTTGGTGTCCACAGAAAAATATTCTCAAACCATATGTACTACGACCCCCACAGGATAAGCCTGAACCTGAGGTACTTCAACTACCCGGACCTTGTGAAGGTACTAAAAGAGGAGTATAAGTGGAACTTTATAGATAACACGCCGGAAAGGTCAAGATCTTATGCCACAGAGCTTGTCGACCTTAAGGAAAGGTTCGAGCATGCGAGAAAAAAGGTCGAGGAAGAGTTCGAGCTGCTGAAAAAACTTTTCGCGGAAAATATCTGGATAACGGAAAATGACCGGATAGAGGTGCTTAACAGGTATGAGCATAAGATCAATCCGCTGCAGGAGATAAAGGAGACGTTCCGGATGATAGAGTCGATGCTCGAGCAGAACGAACAGATCAGCATCGTGGAAAAGATGTCCTCTTTAGAAGCGACCGCGCAATAGCTCTGGCATATTTTATGATGGAGACAGGATCGTTCAAAGAGTTCTCGGAAAACGAAGAGATAAGAGAAGTCTTAGCCGTGCCTCGAAATATACCCAGGAAGATACGGGAAGAGATAGCGGAGATAATATTTCATGAGATGATCCTTGGCGATAATTATGAGATAAGGGATCACAGGAAATTCGTAGAGAGATACGGGGCTTTTTATCTTTTGTTCAGCACTATGAAAAGCTCCGATGAATGGCCCAGGATAAAGGACATCGCGAAATCGAGCGATATAGCGGCGACCTACATTCTCAGGGACATCGTTGAAAAGATCCTGGATATACTCGACGAGACAGGCTTATACCTGGAAAGTATGAAAAAAGGGTTGCCGGAAAACATGAGCCTGCTTATGGCAGAGTTTGAAAGGATCATGGAGGATACGCGAAAGCTCTGGGACAGAAAGGTACATAAGAACGCAGCTCCCGGATACGAAGATGAATATTTTGAGCCGCCCGTTGATCAGGTACTGGCCGAGAGGATCGATCTTTTTCTTAATGAAGAGAACTCAAGAAAATTTTTGATACATATTACCAGGCAGTTATTATTAGAACGGTTCATGCAGTCGGTGAGAAATGCGGAAGAGCATTTAAGATCGATCGAGCTGATGACTCTGCTATATCCGGGAAGAGGCTGGGATCACTCGATGATCGAGCTGCACAGGAAATATTTTAGCGAGATACATAAATATTCCAGGATCTTCGAAAGGAACGAGGATCTAAAGAAAATATTGAGGCTTCTGGGAAAGATAGAGATGGAACATGGTTTCCGGATGTCGGGCATTTCCAGCCATTCAAGATCCGAAGTCTACTCCATTTCAATGTCAAAGAACCTTGAATATTTACTTCCGGCCGAACTTATCAAGCTACAGGATAATACTCTAAGGACCTTGTTTTTCGCTAACATGCTGGAGGGGAGACTGCTCACTTATCAGCTCAGAGGTAAAGACCAGTCACGTAAAAGCCGTTCTAAAAAAAGAAAAGGACCTGTTATCACGCTTGTCGATACATCAGGATCGATGCACGGCGCTCCAGAAATAGTAGCAAAATCGGTCATACTGGCCATAGTCAAGAACATGTTAAAAGAAAAAAGGGATGTGAAGGTCTTTTTATTCTCTTCGGTTGACCAGACCATAGAGATAGAGATGACCGATATTAAAAAGATGGCTACGGAGTTCCTTGACTTTCTGAGCTACACGTTCGAAGGCGGGACGGATTTTAATACTGCCCTAAAGGCCGGGCTTACCTCTCTGAGAGAGAAGAAGTTCCGAAGCGCAGACCTGTTATTTATAACGGACGGCCTATCCGATATTACAGACACTTCGCTGATCAGGGAATACAATATTTTAAAAGAGCAGTACGATACAAGGATATTTACCCTGATCACGGGCAATAACGATGCAGGAGGATTAAAAATGGTCTCAGACCATATTTTTTTACTCGACAGAGAAGATAGCTGGGACCCTGACGATAACCCTGCAAAGCTGATAAAGATAATGACGAGAGAATGAATTTTTTTTAAAAACGATTAATTCGATTATAATAGATATCTTAAACCATAATAAATATAAACTATAAACAAATAACTTATTGTTTAATAAAAATTATTTACTATGGTAAAACTAAATTTATTTTGGTTTTCAGGGGATTATGCGGCATGGTAGGAGGGACAAATAATACGGTAAGCGACAAGGACGTATTTTCAGGGTATTACGCTGACAATGACACAATTTTAGAAAATAAAAATGAAAAAATTGAAACATCGATCAACAGGACATATTACCTGCTTTCGCTATCGTCGTATTCATTTTGCCTGTATGGCGACATCCTGGACTATAGTTTTAATGACCTTAAAAGCCCCTACATTCTTGCAAAAAACATAGAAAATAACGAGATTAAAAAGAATGTTTATATTATCAACACTTTTGATAGTATCACATCAAACAAAGATGCCATAGATAGTAAAGATCCCGGAGAGAACCACGATCTCAAACTATTCGATGGTCTTGACTTCGTCATAATGAATAGAGGAAATGGCAATGATGCTCTGCTATCAGTGAAAAATAAGATATTTTCATTCGCACACGTCAGCCTGAACGAATATGAATATAATACCAGCGCACTTGAGTTCATATATGAAAGGATGGTATGCGGAGGGATCATTCTTATAGATGATACAGGTGAAAATATCAAGGGCAATACCATTAATAATGTAGCTGAAGATTTTATGTGGGATAAGGAAGAGCCATATATCTCATTATCCACCGGGCAATGTTTTATCATAAAAAGCTAAATGATCCGTCATAAAACCGTGGGGCATAAAAAAGATAATTAAAGGCTAACTTTTTTCTATTTTCACGACATAATAGCCTTACCATGCCAGTAAAAACTATCAAGGTAATCAAGCAGGGAAGCCTGCCTATCGATGGATTTGAAGAGCCCGATCCTCGTTTAATGGCGTTCAAGAACCTCGCCGGGGTCGGAGGCGGCTCGACCGTGACGTACATTGAATCCGACGTAAAGATAATAGTCGACACGGGCTTTGATTTTGACACGCATATGACGGATGAGAACGTTAAGCAGAACAAGAAAAACCTTACCAATGCCTTAAAGAGCTTTGGCCTAAAACCGTCTGACATCGATATTCTTTTTATAACTCACTGGCACCTGGACCATTTCGGGAACTATAAGCTATTCCGAAAGAGCAAGATATTGACTTATGAATCTGCTGTGGATAAATGCAGGATAAAAGTTACCGGCGTAAAGGACGGGGAGTCTATCGCGGATGGCGTCAGGGTCATGCACACCCCCGGGCATACTTCTGATCATGCGTCGTTACTCGTCGAAACGGATAGGTTAAGGTATTCGATCCCGACCTCAGCGGGAGGCAGGATAGTCGGCATCGGAGAGCTAAAGATAGCAGTTGCCGGTGACGCGATCCTTTCGCCTATATTCTATGCCATGAATAAGACATGGACAAATAACAGGGACTTCTATTCGAATGAAGCGGCCGGGGAGAGCAGGAATAAGTTAACTGAGTATGCAGATTACATTATCCCCGGACACGGGAATGTATTCAGAAATGTGATCAAGGACAGGGACTCTCAAGATACCTGACATACCATTTATTTTTTGAATCCGGTCAGTATTATCAGCAGGCCGAGCTTTTTTTCGAAGTCTTTTTTAATTTCTGCTCCCCATATTATATCTATGCCAGAAGGCAATACTTTTTTTATCCCGTCCATTAGCTTTACTGATTCGTCAAAAGATATGTTCCTGGTAGAAGTCATGACGACATATGCCTTTGTCGCGCCGCTGGCATCATGCTCTGACATCGGGAATTCAAGGGCTGTTTCCAGAGATCCAATCAGGTCGCCGTCCATGGGATATTCTCTCAGGAACATGACACCAAGCCCGGTCCGTTCAAAGAATCTTTTATAATCCCATATGGCTATATGCGACAACGACCTTTTTGTCACTATTTCCACCATCAGCCGGATCTTTTCCGCCAGCAGTTCATCCATCATGAAGTAGGCATTCTCTTTCGGGATGCCCGGATCATACCCCGGCAGTTTTTCATAATCCATTACAACGACAGTGTCGGCATTTTTCAATACCTCGTTAATGCCTTCCTCTGCCAGTTCCCGTTTTTCTTTTTCCTCCTTAAACGGTAAAGTGACGAGCGCTATGACATGGGCGCCATACTCTCTTGCAAGGCGTGCTACTACCGGAGCGCTCCCGGTCCCCGTAACTCCCCCCATGCCGGCTATCAGGAAAACGACTTTTGATCCCTGAAAAGCCTCATGAAGCCGATATCCGGAGACCTCGGCGGCTTTTTTTCCGAATTCAGGTGTTCTTTTCTCCGGAGCTTCTAATGAGCTTCCTATATGGAATTTTTTACCCGCCCGGATAACATCCAGGTGTCTTTTATCGGTATCGACCGCATAGGTATCCGCACCGAATAGCCCGATGCTATTAATGTAATTGATAATGTTATTGCCGGCGCCTCCGCATCCGACCACCTTGATCATCTTCGGGAAATAGTCATAAAGCTCGGCTTCAGGAATGTTTTCTTGTTCAAGCATCTTATATCACCAATATCGAGAACTGCGGCATGATGTTGACTGTTTCAGTGTCATTCTTAGGAAATTTTACCGGTACATGATCTTTTCATGATGTTCGGACAGGCCGGAAAACCTGCACATTTGAATATTTTTATGCGAACAATAAATATTTTATCTATTTTCCATCAATAGGATAGTGAAAAACTCTCTTTTACGAATTCTTTTCAGAGCCTGTCTACTCTTTAGAAATAATATTTTAAAATATTCGGCATACGTAAATACTAACTAAACTTTTATTGTTTTATAAAAAGTAAACTTTATATATGTTAAACGTACACTTCTAACCGTTCAATAAAAAAAGGATTGTATTACGATGAGTTTCCTTGAAGACGCAAAAAAAGGCATTATCACAGATGAGATGAAAGCTGTCGCACAGGCTGAAGGCGTAACGCCGGAGTTCGTACAAAGAGGCGTGGGCAACGGCCATATCGTCATACCCATTTCACCTTACAGGAAAGTAAAAGTTTGCGGGATAGGTAAAGGCCTCAGGACAAAGGTCAATGCGTCCATAGGGACATCTTCGGATATAGTAGACATCGAAAACGAGATCAGGAAGGCCATAGCTGCCGAAGAGGCGGGTGCCGATACCCTGATGGAATTATCTACCGGAGGAGATTTTGCCGATATCAGAAGGCGTGTCTGCGAAGCAACATCCCTGTCCGTAGGAAGCGTCCCGTTATACCAGGCGTTCATCGAGGCCGCAAGGAAGGATGGCGCAGTCATCCATATGAAAGAGGACGATCTTTTCCGTATAACAGAGGAACAGGCAAAGCTCGGGACGAACTTCATGGCGATCCATACGGGCATAAACCGGATCACAGTGGAGAGGCTTAAAAGGCAGGGAAGGCACGGAGGCCTGTGCAGCAGAGGAGGGGCTTTCATGACCGCCTGGATGATCCATAATGACAAAGAGAACCCGTTATACAGCGAATTCGATTATCTTCTCGAGATCCTCAAGAAGCATGAGGTCACGCTATCAATGGGTAACGGCATGAGGGCCGGTGCAGTCCATGACGCTACCGACCGCGCCCAGATACAGGAGCTTATCATGAACGCCGAGCTCGCCGATCAGGCATACAATAACGGTGTCCAGGTAATTGTAGAAGGCCCGGGCCACGTTCCGATAGACCAGATCGAGGCGAACGTCGTATTAATGAAACAGATGTCAAACCATAAGCCGTTTTACATGTTAGGGCCGCTTGTGACTGACGTCGCACCGGGTTATGATAATATAGTTGCAGCCGTAGGCGCTTCGTTATCCTCAGCCTACGGCGCTGATTTCATTTGCTACGTTACACCGGCGGAGCATCTTGCCCTGCCAAACGTAGAGGACGTCAGGACAGGAGTCATGTCCGCAAGGATAGCCGCGCATATTGGCGATATGGTCAAGTATAACAAAAGGGATGATGACCTGGCGATGGCGCATGCGCGTAAGAACCTTGACTGGAATAAAATGTATGAGGTCGCGCTTGACCCGGAGTACGCGAAAGAGATCAGGGCGAGCAGGATGCCCGAGGACAAAGAAGCGTGCACGATGTGCGGCGACTATTGTGCGTTGAAGATCGTACGCAGCACATTCAACTTCTAAGGACTTTGCGTCCTTAGAACACTTTATTTTTACATAAACGTCCACATAGCTTTAATTTGCTTATTTTATTACTTTATAATCTAAGCCGGGTAAAAATTAAAAAGGGGGCGTATAGGATTATGCTCCCGTGTCCGTAAAAAATAGGCAAAAATCTTTTACCTTATCTTGAGCCTTTCACCGGTCACCATGTAAACGGTACGCGCCGCTATGACGCATGCATGGTCCGCGCACCGCTCAATATACCTGGAGACGAACGAAAGGTGCGAGGCCATATCAGTAGCCTTTGGGTCCTTGATCATCTCCTCGATGAGCTCTCTTCTTACATGGTCATACATTGCGTCTACCTCATCATCCCTGGCGCCCATGTTCCTTGCCATCTCCAGATCCCTGTTCACGAACGCATGAATGCTGTCCGTCATCATGCTTTCCGCCAGGTCATACATTCTCCTTATATCCTTTATCTCGGGAAGTAAAGGCTCATCGCCTATCTTGACAACTATTGCGCCTATATCGTATGCCAGCCGGGATAAGCGCTCAAGATCGGTCAGTATCTTAAGCGTGGACGTAATGAACCTGAGGTCGGATGCCATGGGCTGCTGAAGAGCCAGTATCTCGACACAATTATGCTCGAGCTCCAGTTCCATTTCGGATATCTTACCGCTTCTCTCCATGACTCTCTTTGCCATCTCTACATCCCGGGATTCCAGCGCTTTGATAGATAAAGATAGCAGCTCAAGAGAGTCCTCTCCCATCTTTAGAAGATCGTTTCCAAGTCCTTTGATCTGCTGAAAATAATATTCTCTCGTCAAATCTTATCCCACCAATTATCCGAACCTGCCCGTTATATAATCTTCCGTACGCTTATCCCGGGGGTTCTCGAATATTTTCTTCGTCGCATCGTACTCGATCAGATCACCCATCAGGAAGAACGCCGTCCTATCCGACACACGCGCAGCCTGCTGCATGTTGTGCGTGACAATGACTATCGTGTATTTTTCTTTAAGCGCTCTCATAAGATCCTCTATCTTTGAAGTCGCTATCGGGTCCAGGGCTGAGCAAGGCTCGTCCATCAATATGATCTCAGGCTCTACCGCGAGACAGCGGGCTATACATAATCTTTGCTGCTGCCCTCCGGAAAGGCTCATGGCCGACTCCTGCTGCCTGCTTCCGACCTCATCCCACAGGAATGCCTGTTTCAAGCTTTTCTCTACGATCTCGTTAAGCCTTTTTTTATCCTTGATGCCATGGATCCTTGGGCCGTAGGCGACATTATCATATATGGACATCGGGAACGGGTTTGGTTTCTGGAATACCATGCCGATGCTCTTTCTCAAGCCTACGACGTCCACGTCCTTGTCGTAAATGTTCTTGCCCCGGTAGGATATACTTCCCGTTATCCTGACCCCTGGAACAAGATCGTTCATTCTGTTCAGGCATCTGAGGAAAGTCGACTTTCCACATCCCGACGGGCCGATGATAGCCGTAATGCTACGTTCCGGTATCCCCATGGTCACGTCTTTCAGTGCATGTGTCTTTCCGTAAAATAGGTTAATGTCCTTTGACTCAAGGATATTGCCTGTAGCTTCCATTATATTTTACCGCCTAGTTTTGAAATGTATCTTCTTGTGATCATGTTACTGATTATCGTGATCGCCAGTATCATCAATACCAGCACCGCCGAGGTGCCGTATGCGTTCTTCATCGAAAGGTTCTCCATCGCCAGGACGTACACGTGAAGCGTCATCGTACGGACGGGATCGAATAGAGTCGTGGGGACTTTTGCCACGGTACCCGCAGTAAGCATCACGGCTGCGGTCTCTCCTACAGCCCTTCCCATGCCGAGTATCACGCCTGTGATCATTCCGGGAAATGCTGCGGGCAGTACGACCTTTCTTATAGTCTGCCATTTGCTGGCTCCAAGCGCCATGCTCCCGTGCTTATAGGATTCGGGCACTACACGTACAGCCTCTTCGGATACCCTCAGGATGATAGGCAGCGCCATCAGAGCCAGCGTCAATCCACCGGCCAGTATCGAGAAGCCCATCTTTAACGTATATACAAAGAACAGGTAACCGAACAGGCCGAAAATGATGGAAGGAATGCCGGCAAGACTGTCGGCACCGAACCTGACTATCTTAGTGATCCGGTTTTCTCCGGCATATTCTGCCATGTATATCGCCGCTCCGACACCAAGAGGCGTGGCGACAATGACCGCTACAAGTGTCACTGCTATCGTACCCACGATCGTCGGATAGATCCCGCCTTCACGCCCCATCTTTTTAGGGGATTCCGTCAGGAATTCCCAGTTTATCGCGCCAATACCGTTGACCAGTATGTAACCGATGACGACCAGGAGTATTAACAGTGTGATAATGCCGCACATCCAGAGCATCGCTATGCCCATATTATTATAGAGGTATCTCCGGTCTTTTTTCTTTTCAGGCAACATACTCATATCCGGGTCCCCATTGACTTTTTCTTATATGCGACATATATGGCAATATTGAGCGCCATGATTATGACCATCAAAACAGCCCCTACGGCGAATAGAGCCTGCTGGTGCTCACCGGCGGCATAGCCCCATTCCAGCGCGATCACGGCAGTGAGCGGTTCCACAGGGCTCAGGATGGAGTCCGGTATCATCGCCACATTACCGCTTACCATCAGGACAGCCATGGTCTCTCCGATAGCCCTGCCCATTCCCAGTACGGCGCTTGCGATTATGCCCGATTTCGCAGTGGGGACGACTATCCCCGATATCATCTGCCATTTTGTCGCGCCAAGGGCTAGCGAGCTTTCTCTTAATTCACGCGGTACAGCCCTGATCGCATCCTCGGATATGCTGATAATGGTCGGCAATATCATGATAGCTAAAATGACTCCGCATGCAAGCACACTTTGACCTGTCGCCGCTCCGAGATAGTTCATGATCAGCGGTACGATTATGATAAGGCCGAAAAACCCGTATATGACTGATGGTATGCCTGCCAGTGTCTCGATCGCAGGCCTGATAGTGTTCCTGACACCCGGAGGGGCCACCTCCGATATCAATAATGCGCAACCGAGGCCCAGCGGAAAGCCCAGGATAAGCGCCAGGACAGTTACTGCGACAGTCCCGATTATCATGGGAAATATGCCGTATTGATAAGGCGGCATCCAGACCGTGCCTAAAATGAAATCTATAATGCCCCCTTTCATAAGCAATGGAAGGCCGTTAGTGAGAATATAGAAGATTATTAGAAAGATCGTGATGATGGATGATAGAGCGCATAATAAAAGGCTCGACTCGATTGTTTTTTCGATGATCTTCATAAGTTATCCCGCTTTTAGAATATTAAAATGACGGGTCAATACCCGTCAGAAAACCTAATTTGGTGATACCAGATTTCCTTCCTGTAATACTGCCTGGCCTTCGGAGCCGAGAGTGAACTCGAGGAAAGCCTTTACAAGAGCGTTGGTCTCTGCGGTGTTGCCTTTTGTAACGAACAGGAACGGCCTCTGTATACTGTAGGTCTTGTCCTTAATGGTCCCTACCGAAGGTGCGATGCCATCCACCTTTAAGGCCTTTACATCGTCGCTCAGAGTGCCGAAGGAGATGTAACCTATAGCGTTAGTGTTGCCCTTGATCACAGTAGATATTTGACCGTTTGAGCCCTGCTGGATGGCAGCCATCGTAATGTTAGCCTTGCTGCCCTTTTGCATAACAAGCTCCTCGAAGGCTCCCCTTGTACCGGAACCCGCCTCTCTCGTTACCACAACTATCTGTGCATCGTTACCGCCGACGTCCTTCCAGTTAGTGATGTTGCCGGCAAATATCTCTTTGATATTATCTGTGGTCAGGTCTGATACCGGGTTAGCCTTGTTAACGATGATCGCTATACCGTCGTAAGCTATGATATGGGGTTTAAGGTCCTGTGCCTCTTCCTCGGCCTTTAGTTCCCTGGATGACATGCCCATGTCACAGGTGCCGTCAGCGGTCGCTTTGATACCGGGACCGGAGCCGATGCCCGATACGAGTACCCTTGTGCCCCTATATTTCTCTTCAAACGCAAGCGCAAGTTCATCCGCATAGGGCTGTACGGATGTTGAACCGGTGACCTGTATCGAGCCGGATAAGGTTGGTTCGCCGGTCGCTGCCGGAGTTGGGGTTGCAGTCGGGGTCTCCTGAGTGCAGCCTAGCGCAAATGCGCTAATGCTTATGATCGCTATTGCTAGAATCGCTAATACGGATTTCTTGTTAAACATTAGATTGTTCACCTTATGGCATACCTACCCGCATATGATGTTAAACATAACCTATGTTACATCAGTAGTGATATATAGAATATATAGTCCAAAATTGGATATTTAGTAATATTGGGTTAAAATAAGCGAAACAGGGTTATAGGCCCTATAAATTTAAAAATAGAGTTCTATTATAAAATATAGATAAGATTTTTTATGTAAGAATACACTGCCGATCTTAATGATTATATGATTTACAAAGAACTTTAAAAATTAGTTTAAGGGATTAAGCCCTTACAACATTATCCATTACTTTGACCGGCCTGACATTGCAGTCGATCTCGCCTTTGCGGCACTGATACCAAAAAACACAGTCCATGCATATGCTGCTGAATCGGGATTTTTTAGCATCGCTGCCATTCATTAATTTATTTTCCATTATTTCACCTTTTATGATAATGAGTATAGTAAGTGATCATATATAAATTAGCATGATAAATTATATAGCACTATATAGAAATTAAAAATAAGTGTCAACTCTATTTAGAGTTGGCCGTCGATACGGCAGAGTTTATAGCGATCTCGGAGATATTACAGCCATAATCGCATATCCTGTCCAGACTGTCGAGAATAATGCCGATAGGCATCGATACTTCCGAGCTGAGGTTCAGGACGGACTCGTCTATGACACGTATCTTTTCCGTCAGTTCGGTACGCCTCAGGAAGGTCGAGTTCGCAAGAGTGATGTTTTTCTTCATTAGCGCTTCCATCGAATCTTCGACTATCTTCATACAAAGCTTATTCGCTTCATCGATCCTGTCGATGACATCCTGCGGCACTTCCATTTCCCCGATCTGTATGACCATGTTGCATATCTTGTTCGCGTGGTCCCCTATCCTCTCAAAAGGATATGCCGCAAGCCTCAGGTCAAGGTGCTCTTCCATGGTCATATCGAATTTATCCGCTATGGATATATCCCTCATGACCATCCGGAACTGTTTAGAGACAAGAAGATACAGTTTATCCACTTCGCTATCCCTGTCCGCCACGTCCTTCGCGAGGTCGAAGTCCTTCTCCTTAAGGGCAGTTATCGCGTTCTCCTGCATGGAGCTTGTTATCATGAACATTCTTTTTATGCTCTTTTTAACTGATAGTTCGGCAGGATTAAGGATGTCCTGTAGCACGATCTTATCGGACGTTTCCTCGATGATCTCAGGGCCGATCAGCATATTGACGGTCTTCCTGACGGTGTCGCGCTGTCTCGATAAGATCTTGGCAGATTTTAGCTCTATTGAAGTGAAACCGGCTATATAGGCTGCTATGATCTCCCTGATCAGGTTATCGCCATCTTTATTCTCGATATAGATGGTCTTGGAATGATGCACTTCCGGCGCATTCTTGGTGCGTATCGATAGCGAGCCGTCTGACTGAGGCACCAGAGAGACTTCATCGCCACCCTTTAAATTCACCTTGTTAGCCCATGACTTGGGAAGAGATACAATGAGTGTTGTTCCGCCTGTGATCTGAACCTTACGAGTTTCCATATTTTTCCCCTGTATAAACGGTAACATTATTTTCAATAGCCCCTCATATTTAACCTGTCATATCTATAGCCATGGTATGTATGATATATACCACTATATAGAGTATATATAATTAAAATATTTTATGATTAAATACGAATTATATACAATATCCTGACACAATATAATGTAACAAAATAGATATATTGATATAAATATATATTTAAACAATAATAAGCTATTTCAACAAGTTTTTCATAGACATAAGAAAAGTATTTACTCGTATCGAAATGTACGAAAGATACATATCACATGTGCGATACTGAGTTCAAAGAGGGAATATGCCAGCTAAAAAGAGAGACTTCTTTTATAATAAGGCCAAGCAAATGGGATACCGTTCGAGAGCCTCATTCAAATTACAATACATAAATGAAAGATATGAGATCATCAAGGAAGGGGACACCGTCGTAGATCTGGGAGCCGCCCCAGGAGGATGGTTACAGGTAGCAAAAGAGATCTCCGGCGGGACAGTGATCGGCGTCGACCTGCAAAAGATAGAGCCCATTGAAGGAGTTACAACTATCAAAGGAGACATGACAGCACCCGCGACACAGGAGAAGATATTCGCGCTCGTGGACAGGGTAGACGCGGTCATATGCGATGCCGCCCCCAACGTTTCCGGAAACTGGGCGCTTGACCATGGCAGGTCAATAGACCTCGGAAAAGTCGCGCTTGATGTAGCGGCTAAGCTATTATCGCCGGGCGGTAATTTTGTCGTCAAGATATTTCAGGGGGACATGTACGACATGTACCTGAATCTTGTTAGAAAGAACTTCGCATTCGTGACATCATACAAATCCGAAGCCTCTAGAAAACAAAGCGCAGAGATTTACGTTATTGGAAAAGGCTTCCTGACGGCGCCTGTGAAAAAAGGTCAGGTAATGGAAGTAGTGATCGAGGATGTTGGCAAGTCCGGAGACGGTATCGCAAGAGTGGAAGATTTTGTTATCTTCGTAAAAGACGCTAGGAAAGGGCAAAAAGCGAAAATTAAGATTGACGACGTTAAGGAAAAATTCGCTTTTGCGAAGGTACTATCGGAATGATCAAATATCATTCTTTTTCTTCCGTTTAAAATGATATATGATCCCGGTTTTTACTGGATCTTTTATGTTCAATGATGAACACGAAGGCTACTAAGTGCTCGAAGTACCAGCATTTTTCACCGCCAGAGGCGCAGTGGGCACCAGGGTTCACAAAGGATGTTTTTAATGGTAGAGGCATCTTTTAAAAAAAAAATTGTGTTCCTTTCTCGCCTTCGTGCGCTTAGTGGTGAAAAATGGTGGTACTTCTAGCCCTTAGAGCGCTATGTGGTGAGAAACCGTGCCCTTAGTAGCCTTCATGTTGATCTTGATAATATATTAATATACACGGGAGACTTTACATGCACGCCACTAAGTTCCTTTTATCTTGTCCCCATAATGGCATCCATGCTTTCTTTTTTATAGAACGCTTTATAGCCAGCGTATAGAACGAACAGCACGACACCCAGGACAATGGCTATATCAAGATATATCCAGTAGTCTTCCAGCCTCTTCCAGTTTTCGCCAAGAAGTATTCCCGCATAGGCTAAAGCGTAGCACCAGGGTATCGATCCGACAAATGAATAAACGGAAAATTTTTTAAAGTCCATTCTTGCTATGCCAGCCGGAAGAGAGATGAAAGTGCGTATGACGGGCAATAGCCTCGCAATGAAAACGGCCTTGCCGCCGTATCTCTCGAACCATCTGTCAGCAATGACCATCTTATCACTAGAAATGAGGACATACTTCCCGTATTTTTCCAGGATCGGCCTGCCGCCATAGTATCCCACGGCATAGGATAACACCGACCCGATAAGACACCCGACGCTTCCTGCAAGCCCGACAAGGAAAAAGTCCAGGTCGCCCCTTTGTGCGGCGAACCCACCAAAAGGCATTACGATCTCGCTCGGGACGGGCATACATGCGCTTTCCAGCGTCATCAGGAACACTATGCCAAGATAGCCGATCTGCGTAATAATGTCAGTGATATAAAGTGATAAGAATTCGAATAAGACCAAGGCCAGACCCCTTAATATATTTACCGTATTTATATTATTACTGTATAAATGTTTCTAATATCAGCGCCTATATATCCTATTCACATTTGACATATATTTTTTGTATGTTTTAGTATGCGAAATGCTTTTATGTTATCTGATAAGGATTTGTATAGTTAGGATAATCTAAACTATCGCTTATCCATATCATAAGAAAAGAGGCAGGAAGTCGAAAATGATCTCCATAAACGATAACGTGACAAGGTATATTGATGAGATACTTGACAGGGAAGAAGAGCTGAACGTAAAGTCATATTATCTTGAGAACCAGGCCACGGTCATCGATTGTGGAGTCAATGCGGTCGGCAGCATAGGCGCCGGCATACTATATGCAATGGTAAGCCTGGGCGGCTTCGGCAAAATATCAATGGTCCCGGGCATCATCGATGACTATTACCTGCATTTCTCGCAAGTCTACATAGACAGCCCATACCTTGCGTGCCTGGGGTCCCAGAAGCCTGCGTGGAAATTAAAGATAGAAGGCTACACCGGCACGGCTTTTGGTCCGGCAAGAGCGATATCCCAAAAGCCTAAGGCGTTATATTCGGCGATAGATTATACTGATGATTCCGAGACGGCCATCATAAACATCGAATCACAGGCTTTGCCGGGAGAGAAAGAGATAGATTTCATAGCAAAGCAATGCTCGACAGACCCGGAATGTGTAGTGGCGCTGGTTGCTAAGCCCAACTCAATAGCAGGCTCGATCGTTAACAGCACGCGCACCGTGGAATGGGTATTGAACAGGCTGTACCAGCTGGGATATGATACGAGAAATATCACGTCAGCTTCAAGCGCCACGCCTATCGCCCCGGTAATGAGCGGCGAGCAGGAATCAATGGGCGTATCCTTCGACAGCATTGCATATTACGGTATGGCATTTTTATATGCAAAATGCCAGGATGAACGTTTCAAAGACGCGGTCTCAGCGTCATCAAAGAACTACGGTAAGGGCTTTTTATCGATAATGAAAGAATCGCAGGGAGATTACTCGAAGGTCGATCCGGCGATGTTCACAACGGCCAGGCTCACGGTCAACGGCCTTGAGGACGGTATCACGAAAGGATATGGTAAACTGAACCCGTCAATGCTGATGACCTCATATGGCTTGAAGAATATTTAAGACACATACCTTTTTTATGAAGTGTTCCGGGAACCGGATGCATGATCTACTAACTGCAGTGTATCTTAAATCCTTAATTTTATAATGAGAATTTATCATGGCCACGTTTTTATTCCAAAGACGCAACGTTCTTAGTGGTGTATCCCTTAAATTCATTGTTTAGCATATCTTTATACCATAATCACAAAGGGCTCGAAGGAACACCAAACTGCCAACCACAAAGCGCACAAAGGCGACAAAGGAACACAAAGGACTTCCTTTAGAAGATTAACATATGCTAAAAAAATTTGTGTACCTTATTCGCCTTCGTGCGCTTTGTGGTTAAAAAAATAGTGGACCTTAGAGCCCTTCGTGCGCTTAGTGGTAAAAAACCGTAGTCTCGGTTGCCTTTGTGTTTAGATTGATTTATGAGGAACTGATATTTGTATAAAGAGCTTACGGGACAGAGCCCTAAAAACTCGGCGTGTCTTTAAAAAAGAGTGGAGCCTTTCAGATTAAAATGCATCATATTCACGTAAAACATTAATAAAAACGCTCCGCATTAAGAAAAGAATTTAAAATTTATACGAAGAGCCGGACACTGGATGATGCCCGGCCTTTTAATACCTTAATGGTATTCTTCGTATTTTAGCGGATTCCAGATAATCTTCTTAGAGTCCAGGCGTGAGTTCGGCAGGTTCTCATAGACATGCTTTGCAGATTCGAGTTCCTTTTCTGCCTCCTCTTTGCTCTGGAACATTCTGTTATCAGCGCTCGGGTCAGCTGTCTTCACTTTTTCCTCGAGGGCTTTAATAAGGCTGAGCTGCCTCTCGCGGGCATACTCGTCCCCGTCCAGGATCCATTGTGGCGCCAGGTCTCTCCTGACGTCGCCGAAGTATTCGACCTCGCGGGCTATGTCACGAAGTATCCTTTCGGAGTTCTCCCTGACATCCATAAGGGCCTTCTCAACGTCCTCTATGGTGAGGTCTTCCCAGCTCAGGGGCTTATCCCTTAGCTGTCCTCCCAGCCTCTTGGCGACCAGATAGAACGGGAACATCTTCTTTATGATAGAGCCTACTGGATAAATGGACCCTCCGTTCTCGTCAAGACCCTTAGGCTGAACGCCCTGCATCGCTATTCTGGCGACCTCGGGCCTGACGACCTCCTTCGGAGGCATATAGCCATATCTCATAAGTTCCCTGATCGATGTGCCGCTTATGTTTATCCTGTACTGTTTCCCGTGCGGGCAGGTATTCTCCGTCGCCGTTGTGCCGCAGCGTGTGCAGTAGAACACTTCGCTGAAGAACAGAAGATCGATGCCAAGCTCCTTTGTTCCTCCTTCGTACAGGCGGTCGAATATCGTCTGGCATTCATAGTCGCCGTAATAGCTGCCTACGCCTGCATGGTCCCTTCCTATGGCGAAGCTCGTCGCTCCGAAGTTCTTTGACACAAGCGCGTGCAGTATAGCCTCTCTCGGGCCTGCGAATATGTATGTCACACGAAGCGGGCTGATCAATGCCCTTTCTTTCGGGTAATATTTGTTGATAAGAGTCTCGTAAGCCTGAAGCCGGTACTCGGACCGTACATACTCAGGCTTCGCCAGCTGCACCAGGGGCTGGATGAGCAGCATGTCATTGTTCTCAAGCGCCGTGCGGTGAATGTATTCGTGGCCGCGGTGGACAGGATTGGCGCCGGTAATGAAGCCGACAACGCTCTTTGCGCCCTTTTTCTTGTAGAAGTAATCCCTGCATTCTGCCGGTGTAAGCCTGCATTTCTCAAATGCTCCCCAGTTGGCCCGGGTCATGAGCTCGACCTTTCCGGCAAGCGACCTGTCACCCATCCTCTCATAGATGCTGCGCACTCCTGGGTGGCGCTTATCTGTCGTGCCGAAAACACACTGCGCGCGTTCCTCGCGGTCATACTCGAAGACTTCCTCGGTGATGATGCGCGCTATCGGCTCTTTATTCTTGTTGATAAGAGTAACGATGTCCCCTTTGCTGAGACCTTTCAGAACATCCTGGTTGCGTTCACCTGCGACCGCGAAAGACAGCGGTGTCGGCCATGGCGTACCGTCGGCAAGCCTGCCCGTATGTAACACAGACCTGTAGTCCTCCTGTGTGTGGAAACCATCACATGGACTCAGGGCGCCTGTAGCTATCATCTCGATGGTGATCCATGCTTCCTCGTCTACCATGATGGTATCCTGGTTCTTAGAAAGGCTTTCCAATGCTTCTTCAAGGGCCACTTCCCTTGCCGGACCCTCCAGTATCGTATTGACAAGCTTCAGTTCTGTTCGGCTCATTATCGGTCTCCATTCATCTTTATAATTTATAATCGTTATAGATTTAACACTGCTGAGTAATTAAATTTATCCTACTTATACATATCGCTCGACAAATGACTAAAATGCATGAATGTCGACCTTAATAAATTACATGTCTTCCAGTATTATAAAAATAAATTTCGGCATACGCTGACTTTGTTAATGAAAAATAATGATAAATAAATACACATATACTATAATGAAAATTCATTATAAATCAATTTATCATCAGTCCATTTTAACCATACCATTCCCTATGTGAAACTCGTATTTTTTATCGCCGAATGATAAGACGATCCTGTAGCCCTCGACCAGCATCTGCGCATAAGACTTGCCGGGTTCGGGCATGCCAAGGCTGGTGTCGGGCCAGGTGATCTCTTCGCTTGATATGACCGCCAGGGTATTTTGAGGCGCGCCGAGCATTTTAGATAATTTATTTTTCGCCATCTCGATAGCTTCCTGTAGACTCTCCGGGTATTCGTCAGACATATTCATTCATATGTCGCTGGATATTGTTCAATGTTACTCAAAAATGGCACATAAAAAATTGAGGATTTGAAGACCATATGCAATGGCGGGAGCGGTTTTATATCCCTGCGGTCCGGCCGAACATACTGAAAAGGGACTTTATCGATATCGCTGGTTTCTATCTGACACCAATATGCTTTTAAACGTATTGTAATACATTTAGAGTCTGATGCATATGAAGTCCAAAATAATGCTTATCACGGCACTGATGGTGCTGTGCTTTGTTACTCCCGCTCTTGGGGCTGAAGACAATATAAGTTATGTCAATCAGGTCTATGAGAACAAGGGTATACAGATACATTTTGACAGGATAGAGGTCTCGGACAAGCCGACAGGATACTCGCCCATCAATTTCCCGTCATCTGAATACAGGTTCATTAAGCTTTATTACTCATTGTATAACCCCACGAATGAAAACGTAAAATACCTGCTCAATGTCACCATTCGTGACGATGACGGTAAGATATACTTAAGCGATGAGCAGACAACTTCCGAATCGATACCGCCCGAGCAGAAGTACTACAGGTTAAAGGAGTTCGCGGTCTCGAGGAACTCATCATATTATACATTATTATGGAATTACTTTGACTGGGACGCGTTCATGGATAAGAGCACAGAGGTGTACACGATAAGGCCCGATGCCACCGCGACACCGACACCTACGCCAGTTGCGACCGTGACGGCTACCGCGACACCCACGCCCACGCCTTCTCCAACCCCGTCCCCTGGAACCGGATGTATGCCATTCCTCCCGCTAGGCCTGTTTATCGGCGGTGTCGGCGGAATGGTCCTGATAGGTAGAAATTACATTAAAAACAGGTGAGACATTTTGGATGCCACGGTGATATGTATCGGGGATGAACTATTATCCGGCGACATATCGGACATGAACTCAGTATGGCTTGCTAAGCGGCTGACCGATAATGGAGTCGCTGTAAAAAAGATAATAGTCATACCCGATGACATAGAGACCATAGCGGATGAAATAAAAAGGGCCGCTACGGATAAGGTCATCATCACCGGAGGCATTGGCCCCACCCATGACGACATAACAAGGTACGGCGTAGCTAAAGCGGCCGGAGTTGGCCTTGTGCGGGACCCGGAAGCAGTAAAGATAGTAACTCGTGTCACATGCAAGCCCGACGCCCTGACCATGGCGGACATACCGGCAGGCTCCGGGGTAATACCCAATCCGGTAGGGGCTGCACCGGGATTTATAGTTGAAGGGAGGATCTTTGTTTTTCCGGGCGTTCCTTCCGAGATGAAAGCCATGTTCGAACATGTGATGGACATGTTCACAGGTAAAAAGATGTTCGTTGACTGGCTGATCTCCAAAAGGCCGGAATCGGACCTTGTATCAGGCCTTAACGAGGCTGTAAAAAAATTCCCCGATGTCCTGTTCGGCTCATATCCTTCCGGAGTCGTAAAGATCAAAATGAGATCATATGACGCCGAACAGCTAAGATCGGCAAAAAAGTGGCTTGAGGATAGAATAAGGGAATAATCCATATATCGGTACGTCTAAAAATCCCGTAATATATGCCGATCTTTTTTATCGCCACACATACGATGAACCCCTTTTTTTATAAACTTGTCATCGCTTAACTAATAATCATTTATATAAAATAAAATTACTAATAATTAATTTTCGCTTATAGTTCCATATAAACGTTTAAAAAAACATAAAATGTTTTATAATTTACAAAAAATACAAAAGATTACTTTAGAGAAGATTATTTATGAAACTAAGGCTAATACTATGCTCTATACTAATTTCGATTGTAATTATTGCCAATTTAGGGTTAATGCTACCTGTAGAATCATCGAACGACCGGATGCCGGGGAAAGTGGATTCTCTTTCAACACTGAAGGTCACTGTACTGGATAGTAATGGAGAACCCATCAGTTCGATGCTTGAGAATGTCAGCCTGGTTTTAATAAACAAGGAGAGCGGTGAAAGATGTTTCTACAGGTCCCCTTCTAACACATTCTATAATTTAGTCCCGGGCGAATATGCCCTTACGGCAAATATTCTGGACATAGGCGGCCATCACTATTCAGTGCTAAAGATGGTCAACATAGGATCACGGGAAGAGCGCATTGACATCATAGTGCCGGGCTACACTGCACATGACCCGCTTCGCATAGAATATCCGCAAAAATTTGCCGATAACCCGGGATCAATAGAGCTGAAGGCTTTTTTTGTGGATGTAAATGCACTGCCGGAAAGGTTAATATGGGTGGAGGCAGGTCCGAAGATACACCTGGAGAGCAATTCTGCAGTGCTCCTGATGGCCGTCGACGAGAATGGGACCCCGATAAAAGGAGCAAATATCACTTCGACGGGTAACGGGCAATATCGTTCAAACTCGACGTCGAACATTATGGCCATCTACTATGACGGGGGCCTGTCCCGGGATATTTTTAAAGCGGAGTTCAATGGCACCTACTCTAATGATGTGGAAATAAGCCTGGACACCGCACAGAACCTTGTGATATCAGACCTTTCGGTATCCGATGATTTTCCTGTTCAGTTTGAAAATTTTGATATTACCTGCACGATCAGGAACATCGGTACGGGAGAGCTGTCGGATCTCAGGGCTTTGCCAGCTATACGGGTCTATCCGGAGTGCGAGATGAAAGATAGCATAATAAAACAGCCCGATACCATAATTGTCCATACCAATCAGCTGAAACAATATAAAGCGACAATATATTGCAAAGAGCCCGGTGAACACTTCGCTTTCATCGGCAACAACATGATTAAGTTCAACGTATACCCTTCGGAAAACCCCGTATTGACTTTCGCTATAAGAGGTAATCGGATCGACCTGAAGGCAGGACAGTCAGAGGAGATGACGCTCAGGGATGAAAAAGGTCTGCCGGTCAGCGACGCAAATGTTTACATAGGCTCAATGCCAGTCGGTAAGACGGATGAGGGCGGTAAGATCACGTTGATGTTCAGGGATGAAAACCCCGGGCCGGGATATCTCGTAAACGCTTTCAAAAAAGGCTACAGTTCCCCTGAACCGGTAATAGTATACGTGTCAGGCGAAGGAGATAAAAGCGTTCTCGCCGACGATTCGATCCAGATATACAGGAACACTGCTACGGTCCCTTCAGACTCCCGCCGCATCATTGACCTCGTTTTTTACTGGACATCACGGGACGTCATGGCCTGCGGCATTATAATTCATAATTTACTTTTCAGTGCGATAGAATACTGGTTCGTGACATTGATCCTGGCAGTATTCTTTATTCTTATAATCGTAGGATGGCTTAAAAATAGATCTGTCATTGATTAGAAGATACGATAGCCGGGTATCCTTAAACAGGCTAATGCTTAGCCCATATCTTTGATCATCCGTACCTTTTTTAACATGTTTTGTCTGATCATAAAACGAATCAATAGGCCATAAAAGCCGGGCTAATGACCATTTTTTCTCTGACAGGCCGCCCAAAAGATATATCGCTGAAAGACTATTTTATTGTCTAATAAAAATTTCACACATTCAGGATCGTGAAAGCATGGATATTAAGAAGAGCGCTATGATCGCCGTTAAGGACTGTATGGGAGTAAAGCCGCACGAAAGAGTATTGATTGTAACTGACTCCGTAAGGAAGGATATTGGTATCCCACTATATGATGCGGCGATCGAGCTTGGATGCGATGCTTTATACATGGAAATGAAGCCTCGCTCAAGGAGCGGGGAGGAGCCTCCTAAGGCAGTAGCCGATTCGATGCTGGAGGCGGATGTCGTGATCGCGGCCACGAAAGTGTCACTTTCGCATACCGAGGCCAGAAGGAACGCGTGCAGGAAAGGGGCGCGCATAGCTTCCATACCGATACAGGAAGCGGACGGGGAACTTGTCATGAAAATGTTCTCCACGGGCGGAATGAGAGCGGACTACGCAAAGATGGAGGAGAACATCGATCGCCTGTTAGAGAGACTAAAGGATTCGAGCATAGCTCGTATAACTACTGCCCTGGGAACTGACGTCACCATCGAGTTCGGAGGCAGGGAATTTCATAAGGATACGGGTATAGCGCATAACACCGGCGACTTCACCAACCTTCCCGGAGGGGAGATATATCTTGCCCCGACCAACGTTAACGGAAAGGTGGTCATAGACGGCTCATTCGGGGACTATGGATTATTAAGGTCGCCTCTTGAGCTTATCATCAAGGACCGCCATGTCGTCTCCGCAAAAGGCGACCGCGCGGACGACCTTGAGAACACATTCGAGCTTTTAGGCAAGGATGCCCGTAACATAGCCGAGCTTGGTATCGGGATGAACCCGACCGCAAAATTATGGGGCATACTTCTTGAAGATGAGAAAGTAGGAAACACCATACATATAGCTCTCGGGGACAATACGAGCTTTGGCGGGGACGTTAGCGTCCCGATGCATTATGACGGCATAGTTACAGCCCCGACGGTGATCATTGACGGAGAAAAGATAAACCTAAACGACTACCTTTAAGGAGGAAATTTACCTGACGCCAAAGGATCTCTACTTTGATGACCCGTACAGGAAAGAGTTCGAAACTACCGTAGTTTCGGTGAACGGGAACATGGTAGAATTAGAGGATACTTATTTTTTCCCGCGCGGAGGAGGCCAGGTCGGCGACCAGGGAACCATAAACGGCATAAAAGTTGTCGATACGGTCTACGAGGACGGCCGGATCATCCATGTAATGGAAAATGAGCCGCCCTTCAAGACAGGAGACCTGGCAGCATGCGCGATAGACTGGGATAAACGCTACAGGAGAATGCGCCTGCATTCTGCGTCACATATCGTCCATTATTTAATGGGCGAAGTCTTTGGCAACGATTGTAAAGCGGCCTCATCAGGGCTCCTGGACGAGGAAAAGGAGAGGACTGATTTCCTTTTTGATGTATCTCTTGACAGGGAAAAATTAATGGAAGTGGAAAACAGGACGAACAGCATCATAGCACAGGACCTGGAGATCCGCTCATACAGGGATGAAGCTGATCCGGAGACCCTTGTATGGGAGATGGGGAACTGGAAAATGTTATGCTGCGGCACTCACCCGCGCAGATCGGGGGAGATAGGGCCAATACGTCTCGTCAGGGGTAAAAAGCCGGGAAAAGGCAGGGAAAGGATAGAGATACACCTTGCATAATTTTTATGGTTTTGTGTATTAAACAAAATAATTTCTTTTTTGTACAAAATGTACATACACTTAGGTTGTATTGGTTTATATACTAATAAATTCTATCCTTATTTGCTGTAGGACGGCAGAGGTATAAGATACAAGCTATATACCCCCCAAAATCGCGAAATATTTCTACCTTTGCCATCCTGACATCAAATTTTTATAAATTATAATTTTTCATTGAAATTTACTTATAAATTATGTTTAAAAATGTATAGAAACATATAAATAATAGTCAGTATAACAAGCACTTAAACATAAGGAGTCTGGAGGAAGAGGAAAGATGGACATTTTAAAAACGCTTTCATATGCAGGGACGATGGACGTACTTTTTTCCATATGTAAAGGGAAATCCAAATTTACGGATATAATGTTCGAGACAGAGTTAAATCCGGGGATCCTTAACAGGTTATTAAAAACGCTCATAGTGTCAGGGATCCTCATTAAAGACCTTGACGGCTACCACCTCTCGGAGAAAGGAACAAAGGTCGTCCTGTACACGTTACAGATACTGAACACCGAGAACGAGAATAAGAACTATGAGGCTCTGATCGATATACTGTCCGGCAGGATACAGCACCACGCGGAAGCTTGATCAACCCTTAAAAATCATCTTCCAGCCTTACGGTTTTAATATCAAATACAGGTGAGCCGGATGCGGGTTTATTAGAGTATAGCTCTATCCGCTTACCACATATCGGGCATACGATAGAAGCAAATATGACGCTTCCGTTTTCGTTTATCTCCATATTGTCTATTGCCGCTTCTGAGAAATACAGGATGTTTTTACACCGGTCACATTCTTTCTTTATGGTAAAATTACATTCGTCGACGGATACGTTCTTAATATTCTTTATCATCGGACATCACATATCCCGGTCCTTAAAACGAGTTACCGATATTTGATAATGGGTATTGCTTTACCATACATATAATATTTGTAATAAAAATGAAATTACTGTTTAGAAAGATACTTTTTAATTATATATCATCAGTGATTAATAAGAGGCATATTAATGGCTCCAATAATGACCGTTACGACAGATTTCAGGGATGTTTACCCCGCCATCATGAAGGGCGTCATAATGAATATAGCCCCTGGAACGAATATCATTGATATCACTAACACCATAGAACAGGGAAATATTCTGCAGGGTGCGTTCATACTGAAGTCGGCCTCCGCGTATTTTCCGCCGGGCACTATCCATCTGGCAGTGGTCGATCCGGGGGTGGGCAGCAAACGTAGAGCCCTGGTGATAAAAGGCGAGAGATACACGTTTGTCGGGCCGGATAACGGGCTTATGATACCGGCAGCCAGAGAGCAGGGAGAGTTTAAGGTTTTTGAGATAACAGACCCGGAGTTCTATACGGACCATGTTAGCCCTGTGTTCCACGGAAGGGATGTTTTCGCCCCCGCTGCGGCATTCATCGCGGCAGGTAAGGAAGTCCCGCTATCCGGTGAGATATTGGACTATATCGAAATTGACCCGGGCAAAGAAAAAGTAGCTGATAGATCGATATACGGGAAGGTAGTATATGTCGACGGGTTCGGAAACATGATCACCAATATAACGGGCGAGACTATGTCGGGCATTTATGACTATGGAGATAAAATTAAAATAAATGGCTCGCCTTCAAAGTTCGTCAAAGCATATCATGAAGGCAGTGAAGAGACTGCGATAGCGCTGATAGGGAGCCATGGAATGTTAGAGATCGCGGTCAATCTGGGAAGCGCCTCGAAAGCGCTGAGTATTAATGCAGGCGATGAAATAAGTATAGAACCGATCAGGGGAAACACGTATTAATAATCGAGTAATATTATTTGAGGAATTTTTTTACAGGGTTTGATAGCATTGAAAAGACCATATACGGTGTTAATTTCAGAGATGACCGTCGACGGTAAGCTTACTTTAAAAAGAGGATTATCAAGCAAGATAATCATGGGCCTGATGGATGATGAAAGCCACAGATTTCTCCATCAAAAGCGTACGGAGTTCGACGCGATCATGGTAGGAAGCAACACGATAAAGATCGATAACTCCATACTCACTAACAGGCTTGTTGAGGGGAAAAGCCCTGTAAGGGTCATCCCTAACAGCGATGCGTCAATACCACCGGGCTCGAACGTATTGAATAGTGACGCGCCCACCATAATCGTAGTTTCGGAGAACGCGGATAAAGAGAAAGTCAATGCCATCAGGTCCAGAGGCGCGGATATAATCGTTTGCGGTAAAGACAGGATAGACATAGACGGCATGATGGAACGCCTCGTCGACCGCGGCATAAGCAAATTAATGGTCGAAGGCGGCCCCACCCTCATATGGCAGCTTATCAGCAAAGCGATGATAGACCACATCATTCTGATCCAGATACCATATATCATAGGGGGAGATAGTACCCCATCCCTGGTCGGAGGCCCGGGAGTCGACTCTATCGAAGATGTGGTCAGCGTAGAACTAACTGATTTTTATAAAGTCGGTAAACATCTTATAACCGAATACGATCTGTATTATAATGGAAAAAACGCAAAAGATTAAACTTTATTGGCAGTCTTATTTTTTGTATGCTTATCTACGGCACGCACAAGATCTGCTATGCTGAACGGTTTGTTTAGCATAGCTGTGAAAAGGGTTTTGTCCAGCTCGCTTTCCAGAGTGCCGCGCCCCGACATCAATATTATCGGGATATCTTTGCCCTTTTCCATCTTCTTTATCAATCTCGCAGCTTCAGTACCGTCTATATCGGGCATTAACATATCAAGCAGGATGAGGTCCGGTGAGAATTCTTTAACCAGGTCAACTCCTTTTTCTCCCCGGAACGCGGTCTTTACTTCATACCCTTTTCCGGAGAGGGCAAGCTCAACCAGCTCGCATATGCTTTTCTCATCATCAATGATCAGGACCTTATTTCCCATATGGATACTCCGTTAATTTATGATAGGTTCATAATATTTACAAATCTTGTTTATTTTATTATTTTATTTATATTGCGGTCTTCATGTATAAATCTCACGACGATAATTGACAACATCCCGATATCATAGTGCACGACCATAGTTTCAAAGCAAAATGTATTTGGTAAATCAAAAATACAGTAAAGAGCATTTAATAGAAATAAATTATCATCATATTTCAAGCCTGGTGAGTTAATGGATATAGAAGGATATGCGAAGAGAGGCATTAAAAAGCAAGACCCGGAGCTTACTGAAAAGCTTACCGAAAGAATACTGGAGATCAAGAACATTTCAAAGGAAGGCGCTCGAAAGCTTGCCGAAGCCGTCATAACTGAGGCAAAAGCCACCATTGATGTAAAAGATAAAATAATAGCTTTACAGCCATGCGGCGTCACGATGGGAGAGTTCGGTGTCGGTTCGCGCGGCAAGGGAGATTTTTACGCTCATAAAAAGATAGCCGAGGTCATCGGCAAGACAAAAGCGGTCTGTGATTCAAGCCAGCTGGACGACTCAGGCGTTGTGGAAGCAGGTGGAAAATATGTCGTCGTCACAGTTGACGGCATGCATTCAAGGCTCTCTGATTTCCCCTTCCTGGCGGGTTTTCACGTGACACGCGCATCATTAAGGGACCTCTTTGTAATGGGAGCCCGGCCGGTAGCCCTGTTATCGGACATACATGTAGCCGATGACGGCGACGTTGCCAAGATATTCGACTATACTGCGGGAATAGCCACAGTGTCGGATCTTATCGGAGTGCCGCTGGTCACGGGAAGCACCTTACGCATAGGCGGCGATATGGTAATAGGCGAGCGCATGACGGGCTGTGTGGGAGCGGTAGGGGTAGCCGAAAACCTGACAGCGCGTATACAGTCCCGGCCAGGGGACGTCATCATGGTAAGCGAAGGAGCAGGAGGAGGCACAGTGTCCACCACGGCGCTGTATTTCGGAATGCAGGACGTCGTAGAGAAGACGCTTAACGTTAAGTTCCTCGAAGCTTGCCAGGCGCTATTCGAAAACGATCTCATAGACAAGATACATGCCATGACGGACGTCACCAACGGAGGCATCAGGGGCGACGCATACGAGATAGCCGGTACCGCTGAAGTAAAACTGGTATTCTACGAGGAGCGCATAAGAAAGCTTGTAGAGCCTACTGTCCTGGATATGTTAAATAAGCTGAAGATAGATTACCTCGGAGTATCCCTGGATGCCCTTCTTATAATCGCCCCTGCCGAGAATGCCGAAGAGATCATGAAGGCGGTCCGCAGCAAGGGAGTGGGCATAGACATTGTCGGAGAAGTAAAAGAGGGCAATGGCGCCTATATCGTCAGGGACGGCGTGGAAATGGACTTTGTCCCGCTCTTCAGGGAGTCGGCCTATACGCCGGTCAAAAAGGTAGTTGGCGAAGAGACCCCGATGACTTTCGAGGAGATGCAAAAGAAGGTTGATTCTGCCGCAATTAATGCGGTCAGGAAGAAAGAGCTCATGTTAGAAAGGATAAAAAAGAACTCGAAGCCCCTGGCATAAGCCACATGGGCTTCAACCTGTTTTTTATTTCTTTACAAGTTTTCTTAACACAAGTATAACGATCGTCAGGATCGCTGCCCCTATCGCAGATACGAGTAATATTCCCTGCACCTGTTTTTCTGTATCGCCTGATGGCGATGGAGTCGATGTCGGCGTCACTATGGGCGTCGTGGTCGGGACTGTCGTAGGTGCTGCTGTCGCGGTCGGCTCCGGCGACACAACAGGAGTTGCTTCAGGAGTTGCGGTGATAGTGGCCTCATAATCCTCTATCCGGATATTTACCGTAGGATTATCCGCCGTTATCGTCGTGATCAGATACCCGGTCTTTCCTTCTTTTTGGGCTTCTATATAATAGGTATCGAGTGGCAATTTATCGAACCGGTACTGTCCAGGAGCCCCGGTGCTGCTATCCGAGGATACCTGCGGGTTATTGGCTACATGGACCAGCGACCCCTTATTCTGGCCGTCGGTATTGTATACGGCCACAATGGCCCCCTGTACTCCATTATAGGACTTATCGGTGATCAGGCCGCTTAACGTCCCGTACCCTCCGACACGGAAAGTTTTCGTCGCAGAGATCCCGCTGCTCGACTTTATCGCCGTGGCTGTGATATTCACATATCCAGATTTATCCGTCGTCACGAAATCAAGTCGTGCAATGCCGTTATCATCGGTCAGGCTATATGATCCTGATTCTACAGCGATTATGGAACTGTCGCTTGAGGTGAAGTAAACCCTTGTCCCGTTTATCGAGTACGGGCCTCCGCCGAGGGTAACCTGGACTTCTATGGTATAGCTATTACCTCCGGCCGCGAACATATCCTCATCCCCGAGGAACTGGACACCATCCGGCGACACTACCTGTGCCGCACCCTGACCGGCGATGAAACCAGGGATAATTAACAACATCAGCGATAAGAAGACGATGAACTTCGAGAACTGCAAAGACAACTATAACTTCCTCCAGATATTATCAGTAATAGAGTCCAAAAGATAAAGGTTTTGTTTCCACAAGCAGGATTTATTAATGATAAAAAAGCCTAAATTATCTATCCGGTATTTTTCCTAAATAGGTACATCAGTACAACCGTTATCAATCAATCACTAAGGTAAAAAAGACCACTGGCTTTCACCACGAAATCTTTGAAGAGCGGGGTCTTGCTCAGGTTTTAAGAATGAAATAACGTGTCTTTCCTATTGGTCTTTGAGATGAAGTTTTTTGGTTGTTCCTGTCGGATGGCAGGTAGGCACATAACCTCACAAAAACACGGAAACACTAAAATTTTTTATATGATATTTTAAGAGCTCAAAAAGCACCAAAAACTCACTCACCAAATCACGAAGGCTCAAGTATCACAGTCAACGCTCTAACACCTCTAACGCTCGGCTCAACGCACTAACCTCTCAAAGTCACCAACGCTAAAACAAGGCCCGAACATTCTCCAAAAACACTAAAATCTAATATCCCGGTCTGTGTTCGCCTGACCTATAACAGGGAAATATAGATCATTTAAACGTCAACCGAGATGTTAAAATTTCGTGCCCTTGGAGAATGTTCGGGCCTTGTTTTAGCGTTGGTGAATTAGAGAGGTTAGTGCGTTGAGCCGTGCATTAGAGCCTTTAGTGCGTTGACGGTGATACTAGAGCATTTGTGGTTTGGTGAGTGAACCTTTGGGTTTTCGTGACCTTAAATTCTAAAAAAAAAATTTGTGGTTCTGTGTTTCTGTGAGGTTACGTATCTACCTGCCATCCGACAGGCACAACGGCAGAACATCGATCCCATAATAGATGTTACATGCAAGTCTTTACAGAGACCTTCAAAAAGTTTTTCATGGGAGCGCACGAAGGCGAACAAGGACCACTATTTTTCACCACAAGCGCACAAAGGGACACAAGGGTACACAAAGGACTTCTTAAGAAGGGTTAGTATATACTTAAAAAAATTAGTGTACCTTATTCGCCTTCTTGCGCTTCGTGGTGAAAGCCAGTGGTCCTTTGTGTGCCTTTGTGGTCAAAGGGAAGATAGAATAAAACTATTAATTAAAATGATACACGGTTAAGTGTAAAAATAATATTAAAAAAGTTGAGAATGATCCGTCCGCATTTAAGCTTATAGACAGGATCAATCTTTACAGCCGCAGGTTATCTTTACCTGGTTCCCCTCTTGCTCAAGCTGCTGCTGCTCTTTTAATTCGGCACGCATCTTACCCATAGTGGTCTTGAGCTCGGCGAAAGCGTTGTGCTGGTGTATGCTCTCCTCATTGATCTGCTTGATCGTTATTACAGATTCGTCCGGCAGCTCGGTGAACCCTGATACAAGGCGTCTTGCCATGTCCCTGACACAGTCTTCGACGAACTTGGGGTTGCAATGGGCGTTCTTAACGACCTGGTGCTCGTCCAGCCTCTTTAACAGCTCATAGTTCATAGTGCTCATAGAATGCTCTATGATGTCTATGAGCTTGTTCAGCGAGACCTCGTGATCTCCCGTGACCTCGATGGACACGATGCCGTGTCCTCTCTGATTATGGGTGGCCATCGGTATTTTATTGAGGAACGCATCTATCTTGGACTGCTCTATGCCGAGGTCCTGAAGCTCCTTCTTTGCCTCTTCCTTCATGGCTTCCTGAGCACACGGGCATGCTGTTATGCCTACAACGTCAGCGCCAATGACTTTCCGGACCCGGATATTGTCATCCCTCTCGGCCATGGCCTTAGCGAATACTTTGACGACCTTTTGCGATTTCATCTCGCTCATCGGTGTCTTTCTTTTTACGATGTACTCGCTGTCCATGTGGACCTCTGACCTTGTCGCATATTCGTGCCTCTTGAGCAGGCGGCGGGCGACTTCTCCGCAAAGATCCTCGATCTCAAAGACCGGGGATTTAACAGCCTCTTCCAGTACCTCGTCGATAACTTCAAAGTTTCTCGATAGGTTTGCTCCTCGCCTTTCAGAGGGAAGGTCGACATACATGTTGAACGTAGAGATAAGTATGATAGGCCTCTTGTTCTCTCTTGCTACCTTTACTAGTTTTTTTACATTCGTAACGCCAACGCGTGAAAGGTTTATAGCGACCTCCGAGCGTGTGGCCTGAACATCTGGCAATATCATTATGATCATCCGCTTGTTTGAATATCTAGTTATCATGGCTTTAACAGTTTAATAGTTTTTGGGTACATGTGCGGGGGGAAAAATTAAAAACTAATGCTTGCTATTAAATCTTGGTGAAATTTTTGATCAGTGTCAACGAATTAGGTTATTCCATAGTTGAGGAGATGCTGGACTTCGCAGAGGATTATAAGGTCGAGCCCCAGACGCTTGCAAACGATTCAGTGGTCATCGACTGCGGTGTGAAGGCAGAGGGAGGCTACGAAGCCGGTCTGCTGTACACGCAGGTCTGCATGGGAGGACTCGCCACCCCGACCATAACACACAAGAAGCTGGGACACGAATTCTTCTTGCCTTTCATGGAAGTATCCACCGATTACCCGAGCATAGCCTGCCTTGCGGCACAGAAGGCCGGATGGCAGATAAAGGTAGAAGACTATTTCGCAATGGGTTCCGGACCCGCAAGGGCGCTGGCCCTTAAGCCGAAACACACCTTTGAGGTCATCGAGTACGAAGACGATTACGATTTCGCCGTGATCGCACTTGAAGCTGATAAGCTTCCGAACGAGAAGGTCATGGACTACATCGCTACCGAATGTGGCGTGGACTCCTCGAGCGTCGTCGCATTAGTGGCACCGACAAACAGCCTTGTCGGCTCCTTACAGATCGCGGGCCGTGTCGTCGAGATGGCCATCTATAAGCTCAACGAGATGGGCTTCGACACCCGCAAGATAATCAGCGCATTCGGCAGCGTGCCCGTACCTCCGGTCAAGAAGAACGGGGCGGTCGCCATGGGTACAACGAACGATGCGTCCATATACCACGGCAGCGTCACGCTCACGGTGAACGGCGGAGGCATTAAGGACTTCGTCAACAAGATCCCGTCCTCGACGTCGAAGGATTACGGAAGGCCGTTCTTCACGATATTCAAGGAAGCGGGCTTCGACTTCTACAAGATCGACAAGTCCATCTTCGCACCGGCAGAAGTTATCGTCAACGATATTTCTGCAGGCGAGACCTACCGCGCAGGAAAGGTCAACCCCGAAGTCATAATGGAATCTTTCGGCATAAAGAACATATAAATTAAATAAACCCTGAACAGGGGTTTATTTTTCACTCTTTTTTTAAAAAATGTAAATATCATTTTGTTTTTTTAGCCTTAGTTCAAGTTAACATCAATAGATTAAAATTAACTTATATATTGCTCATTTCATCATCTGCACAAAGGCGAAAAAAGAACACTAACTCTCACCACGAAGCGCACGGAGGGACACAAGGGTACACAAAGGACTTTTTAAGGATTAGCAGATACTAAAAAAATTTGTGGACATTTTCGCCTTCGTGCGCTTCGCAGTGAAAAATAATGGACCTCTGTAGCCCTATGAGAAAAATTAATTGTTTTACCTGCACAGCACGGCTTATATTATCTGGCTTACCACTTTGCTTCTGGATTCTGCCTTTTCCGCATTATCCAATACGGTGAAACCGTGGTTATTCGGGCCTGTGATCCAGCTTACATAAGGAGTGTCCATGTCATCGAGATGCTCGGTAACTGCCTTTCTTATCTCTATGGCATCATTATCGTTGTCAGTCAGTCCGAACACTGTCGGCCCAAAAGAGCTCATGCCGCTGCCATACGAGCCTGCGTTGTTCATGATGCTCAATAGGTTGGGAACGAGCGGAGATTTAAGCTGGACCTCGACGTTCTTGAAGCCTATGTTCTGCATGGTATTTATCGCCTTACCGAAAGTAGCGATGTCCTTTTCAAGTATTCCGGGGACCAGCTGCATGAGGATCACACGGCATATCTTATTCGTCTCTGTCTCATTAAGAGGGAAGGACGACTCGAAGATGTCTACTTCGGATTTTCCATGGGAACCCTCATAGTTCAACGGGGTCACCAGGACAAAACGCCAGTCCTCGGGAACATCGCACCGGAGGACCTGGGGGGACACCTTTGCTTTCGACGCGGATGAAGGCATACAGGATGATTTTTCCTTTCCTTTGCCGAAGCTGTGCCCGCAATCCAGTATAAATCCGCCCCGGTCAAAAGCGCGCACACCTATGCCGGAAGTGCCGCCCCTGCCGACAAGGCGGGAAAGTTCATCTATGTTCGTATAGCTGATACCGTACTCCCTGCAGATGGCATATGCGAGCGCAAGGCTCATCTGCGTTTTTGACCCGAAGCCTGCGTGGCTCGGTATCTCCTCTTCTACGGTAATTTCCATGTCCGGGAGAGGCCGGTTCAGCTTATTACAGATATTTTGAGCGATATCCTGAATAAGCTTTGGATTTGATCCATTGACCTGGAACGATTTTCCTCTACGAATGGACAGCACGTTGCCAGGGTTAGATAACGAAACTCCGGTACCACCGTCGATCCGGCCCAGATCCCCGTTAAAGTCTATCAACCCAAAATGCAAACGTGAGGGCGTTGAGATCTTAAATTTCATTGGTCAATCATCCTTAACTTAAATGCCTATTATTTACCATTTATGACATATATAGTTAATTATCGCCGGTATCCAGAAAATACCAGTTCTGTTGCCCATCCATGAAAAATAATTTTCAGGGCCATATATCCTGTGATATTATGCCTATCTAGGTCACTTTATTCATTTATATTGATTTCGATAGATGCACAAACATGTAGTATTGAACTTTTATATATTATAGAATTTTCGGAAGGTAACCGCTTTTTTACCGGAAATATAGCTGAGGATAATGTATTCTTATCTATCGGGAAAAGACAGTTAAGATATTGAGGATAATTCCGGGCATGATAGTCCTGACGTAAAGTCCCGGCCTGATAAAATGTTTAATCTTAAATAAGTCTTTAAAATGCTTTATTTACAAAAATTAGTACAAATTACTTCTCTTTTTGAAAATACAATCTTTTAATTTAGAATTAAATAGAAAATTTACTTATATAAACATATGATAGTTATTATTTGGAAACGTCACGTTAAAGCCGTTTTCCCAGGCTAACAAAAGAAGTGGAAACGCCGCTGTAGTGCTTCCTTGCAGGAAGTGTTACGGCGGCATTTGTCATCCATTTTTTAATCGATACTTTTGTTGTTTTGAACGTATGTATGTGGTCTTGTTTTTTTCCAATAGGCCTGGCTCTCTCTAATATCTCAAAATATATTATAAAGGCGTTGAGTCTTTGAGATGAGAATGCATCAAATTCTGGCACAACATTAAGGATATCTATCAAAGGACAATGAAATTATAAACCAACGAACTAATGGCACACAAACATAAAATCATCTGGAAAGCTATATGTGTAATTCCTTCCATACTTATTGAAAACCATATAGCTGGATAAAGATAACTGGTGTGAACAATGGTCGAGGTATTAGCTGACGTAGGCGGGAGTCCGGGTAAGGACTGTAAAGGATTTTGCAAATACTGTTATTTCAGGAATGTAAAGGAGGTCCCGCCATTCGGCTGTAAGTATTGTTTCCCGTTCCAGAAAGGCTGTGATTATTGCACCCGGGGCGTAAGGGAGCAGTATTCCGGATTTAAGCCGCTGGAGATGGTAATGGCCGAAATAACGAACTCCATAATGTTCACTCCGAACATAGAAAAGATCACCATTAGCGGCGGCGGTGACGTAAGCTGCTATCCCCAGTTGAAAGAGCTGGTATCATATTTGAGCCAGTTCGGGATACCCATACACCTCGGGTACACCAGCGGCAAAGGGTTTGACGGCCCGGAAGACGCTGACTTCTTTATCGAGCATAACGTTACAGAGGTAACTTTCACGGTATTCTCTGCCGACCCCAAAAAGAGAAAAGAATACATGAACGATAAGCATCCGGAAGAGTCTCTGGAAGCGCTGAAAAAGTTCTGTAAACATTGCAAGGTATACGCGGCATCTGTGCTGGTACCTGGCGTCAACGATGGCGACGACCTCATAAATACCTGTGACACGCTTAAAAAGTGGGGCGTAAAAGGAGTGTTGTTGATGAGGTTCGCCAACAGCGAAGAGCAGGGCCTGATACTGCAGAACGGACCTATTATCAAAGGCGTGGTCCCGCATACTGTCGAACAGTTCGAGTCCATAGTGAAGGATATAGCGTCAAAATATTCTTTCAGGGTAGCGGGAACTCCGCTGGGCGATCCGAAGTTTGGCTCTCCTTTCGCCATACGTAACGATCCGAAGAAGCTGCTGAAGCTTCCAAAGGTGACAAAGGAAGCTACCATCATTTCAGGTAGTATCGCCGGGCCGCTAATCGCAGATATCTTCGCTAAACTGGGCAGCAGCGTAAACGTAGTCCCGGTCAAAAAGGAGATAGCGTGCCTCATGACAATATCGGACCTCAGGGGCATCAACCTTAAAGAGGTTAAGGAGACGGTCATATTGCCGGGAAGGGCTTTCTTATTCGACAAGGAGGCTGAAGAGATACTTTGCAGCGACGGCGTCGACCGTTTAGTGCGCAGAGGACCTGACAGGCTGACGGCAGACGGCGAAATGACCATCGGGATGAAAAAGTCCGATGTAATAAAATTCGAGGTGGAGGCATTCACCGAGCTGATAGAGCTGATCAACGCTATCGGGTTGCCCCCGAAAGATTAAAATAAAATTTTAAAAGTTCGTCAGAGCCCTTTTTACCTGTATCTTTTTTATCGCCTGATCTGCGCTCCGCTTTACCTGGTCATAATCCTCTTTGGCGGCTTTTTTCAATGGCCCCAGCGCTTTTTCGCTCCCTATCTCCCCCAGGGCATAAGCGGCCATAGCCCGGACATCCGCGTTTTTATCGGTGTTCAGTGCATCTATGAGCGGGTCGACGGCCATTAGGTCTTTAGTCGCCGCAAGGCTGCAGGCGGCATCTACTGCCAGTTTCGGGTCTTTAAGATTATTGATCAAGGTCTCGACATCATGGTCCACTGCCATATTAACATTCTTTTTTCTCATCGCTATTTCGACGATCTTGATGAATATGATCATTCCGGCAATCACAAGTGCTGTCATGCCCAGGACATATAACAGACTTTCATTGCTTGAGGGGACTTCCTCTGATTGCGCATAAGCTACGGGCACAATAAAAATGGCACACAGGATAGTTATCAATAATATTGTATAATGGCGATCCATCTCAACTTCCTCCGGTTAGACCATTATTGTATCTTTTCAACATATTTAAGAATTATCTTATTTATTCATCGATATGACAGGTTATGACATTTAAGCGATATGTCTTCCTTGAATTGTATCAAAAGAGCTATTTGAAGCATAAGCGAATATAACATATTATGCCTTTGGAAGTCGAGAGCCTGGAAATAAAAAACAGGAATGGTCTGATAAAGGGAGAGCTTTTCAAAGTGTATACTGACCGCGGGATATTGTTCTTGCATGGTAAAGATGATTACAGGTACGGCCCGTCCGGGATGTATAAAAAGATCTCCGATGAGCTGATAGGTTATGGTATCGCGTCGGCCTTTATCGATTTCCGGGATGAAGACGATCAGGATGAATGCGTCTCGGACATCCTTGCGTCCCTGGACCACATCGACAGCAAATACGGAATTGACAGGATATGTATCGTAGGATGGGGGATAGGCGGCTCTTCAGGCATATCGGCGACAATAAAAGACCTGAGAGTCCAGACGGTCATAACAATATCCAGCCAGGCTTACGGTATGGAAAATATCGAATATCTCGCTCAGAGACCTATCATGATGGTCCATGGCGTGGATGACAATAAGATATCATTTCAGAACACTGTCGACATAGCCAGACACGTTCAAGGGCCAAAACAGCTAATACTGCTGCCTGACGGGGACCATGAACTTAGCAGTTATAAAGAGAAGATGGCCGATATGATAAAAAACTGGGTACTTAAGTATCTTTAGATCTTGTCAGCGTCCTTATTGTTGTTCCCGTTGCTGCCGGTATGATTATTGTTCTCATAGACCACACAGCTTTTACAATTATACTCGGACAGCTCTTCCTGGGCCTTTGTCTCGTTCTTGTGGTTCTCAAACACCCTCATGGCCTGGGCCAGAGCTGCGGTGTTTGAAAAAGCGCTTGCCAGAAGTATGGCTTCGAACATCTCTTCTTCCTTGATACCTTTCCTGCGGGCTACACGCAGATGCATGTTAAGGCAGTGGTCACATTTTAGTGAGGTGGCTACGGCTATAGAAATAAGCTCTACTGTCCTCTCATCAAGGTGCTCAGGGTTTCTCAGGACAGCGTCATCGTAGATCATCTTTGGTAAAAGAACGTTTGGCTTATCGCTCATTGCCTTAAGAATGAAAGGGATCTCTCCGTAATCGTTCTCGATGTTCTTTAATAAGTCGTTTACCGCATCTTCAGGCTCTTTTCCAAAAATATTCTTTAGAGTGTTTTCAAATTTCAACAATTATCACGACCATTTATGCCTGAGCCATAATCTGCCTGTGAAGTAGATTATCTATTGTATGCAGACTATTTAAAAGTACCGTATTACTGAATATGAGCGAAAAGCTTTATGATAAGCGTGTCACGAATATCTGAATATGCTAAAAAAATATTTTCCTTATATTATTTCTGTTATATTATACATTATAGCTATAACGATCATTAACCTTATAGGAATCATTATCTATGGCATCGTTCTCGGCGGAGGCGAAATTGACATCCTGAAGATATCGGACCTTTTGTTCTTCGAGGGCGGCATTATCCTGACCATTGGCGCTTTCATGGAGTTCTTCAAAGGCCGGGGCTCGGGTATGTCTTCAAGGGTGTTTTTATCCCCTTATGAATTGATCTCTAAATGGACTGTCTTTGAGATGAAGGACTATGAGGAAATGATAAAATATGAAAATGAGATACCGCTGGGCTGGGTATTGATACTGACGGGCGGCCTCATGATACTGTTATCATTATTCTTCGCACTCATTTTAATGAAATAAAGTGTATGAACGATGGTTAGAAAAGCTTTAAATCCGTACACTTTTAATTTAGTAGTATGTTCGTCAAAAAATGGTATGTTAAGGTAGCGATGATACTTGCTATTTCTTTACTTGCCGCGGTAGCCATGCCTATCGTCTATGCCGATGAAAACATAGTGCTGAACCAGGAGTACCTGAGAAAAGGCACGAATATTAAAGTAAATCTCATAGAGGTCGATATATCCGAAAAACAACTGGGAAGCAAGACTTCGCCTTACCCTCTTGAAGAGACAAAATGGGTGAGGCTTGTCTACACATACGAGAACCTGGGAGATAAGTCAGAAAAAGGTTATCTCAATATTAAGTTCCTGGATACTGATAATAACGAATATCCGATGGGAGAAGTTGAATATACGGGCCGTGATGTAGCCCCACATTCGTTCTCCGAGGTCAGGTTCATAGAGATACCGGTGCCAAAAGATGCGGTGATCGATAGGTTCGTCATCATACAGGGATTTGATGAGACCACATATAATATACCGCAAACAGAAAAGCCTACGCCGACACCGGCAATAACGGCGACACCGGGGCCGACACAGGAGCCGCCTAAAACATGCATGCCATTCCTGCCGTTCATGATAGCGGGATCGGTGATATGTATAGGACTGGCCATCAACAGGTATGGGTTTAAGAGATAAGCTCGCTGCTTATCTTAAATTTTAATTTATACGGATATTTTTCTTTGTTTTCTATATATTATTATCATATACGGTGTCACTGATAATGATCCGTCAGGCAGAGTGATTGATTTTAGAAACGTTGAGCCTTTGAGAAGAGAATGCATTACATCAACGTACAGCATTATCAAATCGCCCCCATATCCTGCAGAGGATACAAGACCAAAGAGTTTACGGCATACACAAATAAATTGTCAGAAAAATAATAAAGGGGATCATGATATTGTTATATCACAAATCCGGTCTCTGACTTTGGCTTTATTCGTAACAGGATAAAGTCCCTCATCTTTGAAGGTTGTACGTTTGCCACTTCTCGCATATATACACCTTCATCGAAACGAATGTTCAAGATCTTATCCTTATACTCATCATAAGGAAGCTTTATCCTCGCGCCGTCCAGGTTGAGCGTTATAGCGTTAGGCGATAGTACCAGTGCGACATCAGGAACCTGTTTCTCTATCTCCTGCATCACTCTCGGCGGGCTGACGCTCAACTGGTCCTTGTTCAGGTCTTTTCGCCTGTCCTCAAGGATCTTCCCGATAGTGTTGACGATCTGGTCCATTTTTTCCATCTCTTCCCTGCGCTTCAGCCTGTGGGCCATCCTGCCCAGTCCTCCGATATATGCGGTGCAGTCAGGCAGGTCGCAAACGTCCATCTCAGGTCCGCCGACGACGACTATCGGCACGTCTATGTCCCGGAAAAGCTTTGTCTTTACTTTAATGCATTCCTTAAAATTGCCGAACAGGAATAAAGCTATGTCATGCTCGTTAATGAGGTCTGTCTCATAAGCCGTAAGCTGGGCGACTCTCTTTCCCACGCCCCTTGCAAGGCCTATCATATTTGTCTTAGCCCCGTTCCGGCGCAGGTATTCGGCAATGTCGCACGCAAGGTGCGGAAGGTGCTGGTACGCCAGCGTGGGAGTAATGACAGCGATCTCTGTGCCGGCAAGAGGAGATCTTATCAGCTTTCCGAGCAGCTCCTTTGCTTTTGCCTCGACAAGCGGCATATCGGCCTCGGGGACAAGCATGATGGCGATGATATCAAGCTGGGTGATATTCTTTTGGAGAATGTAACCGCCAAGGTCTTCCACCAGTTCCAGCATCTGCTCGTGCTTATATATACCGCCCTGGTACATCACCGGTTCCATTCTTTATTCCTCCGCCCCTATGTCTTTTCTCAGCCTTTTGCATATCTCTATCCATTCCGGTTTGATCGGATCCTCGGATGCGATAAAAGCAAGCATTTTTTCCGAGATAAAGTGCTTTCTTATACGGAAGCCTTCCGGGGCGATACGTAAAAGCGCCTCTATCACGTTCTTTTTCAGCTCATCCCTGGGGTTATAGACCACTATTTCCGATAATTCGTCTATCTGGGTGGCGAGATCGCCTTTGAAAGGCACTATCACGGAAGTCCTGTCCGTCTGGATGACGTTTTCCCTTCCGTATTTCATGAACAGTTTTCCTACTATCCTGGACGCATACTGCTCTTCGTTCACCGAGACCAGCAGGCCTTCATTAACGCTATTAATATCTGCAGCATCGCCTAATGTCAGGGTCGGCAGCCCGCCCCTGAAAAGGCCCACCACTATAAATACAGGCTCTTTCGGGTCGATATAGACCTTTAGCCTGCCTATTGCCCTGGCGATGTTAAGGTCAGAAAGGATGTCACGTATGACCTCATCATACTTTTTCGCCCCTTCCTCCTCCGCGCATTCTACCGTGAATACTTCCAGAGGCTCCATAGCTTCAGTCATTATTTCCTTCCCCTCCCCTTAGCCCGGAGACCAGGAGAGCAGAGCCTACAGCGCCTATGTGTTGAGAGTAGGGGGGAACGACTATGTCCATCTTCAGGAGATCGCTCATCGCCTTGACAAGACCTATGTTCAGCGATGAACCGCCCACCATTATCACAGGCTTCTTGACCTCGACTTCCTGTAACTGTTGCTCGAAGACCTGTTCCGCCACGCTGTAGCAGGCTGCTGCAGCCACATCCTCTCTCGATTTGCCGAGCGATAGCGAATTGATAAGGCTTTGTGTGCCGAAAACGATACAGTAGCTGTTCATGGTCACATTATTATAATCACCCTTTATCGCGAGGGAACCCAGCTCTGAGACGTCAACGCCCAGGCGTGCAGCGGACTGTTCAAGGAACCTGCCCGATGCGCCGGCACATATGCCGCCCATGGTGAAAGTCCCGGGTATGCCGTCCAGCACAGAAATTGCCTTATTGTCCATACCGCCGATATCGATGACGGTCGCCGGCCCTTTTTGGGCGTTGGCCAGATATACCGCGCCTTTTGAGTTCACGGTCAGCTCTTCCTGGATCAGTTCGGCATTATAGTGTTTGCCTATCAGGAAACGCCCGTAGCCGGTCGTGCCGAGCCCGTCCAGCTCTTCGCGCTTCACACCGGCCTCTTTTAACGCGATGGTGAAAGCCTCGTCAGCGCTCTTGAGGACGTCCGTGGTCTTTACCCATCCGGTGCCTATGATCTTGTTATCACGCATGATGATAGCCTTGGTCGTGCTTGAGCCCGAGTCTATGCCGGCAGTCAGTCCTGTCTGCTCCTCCCTTGCAAGAAGGCTGCGCCTTAATGCAGTGGTGGAAAGCGCTTCCATCCTGGTCAAGAGTGTCTCGTGGCTCGTACGTTCCGTGAACGAGTAACTGATAACGGGGAGTCCTGATTTTTGGTGAATATAATCTCTGAGACTGTTACGCACTATCGCGCCTTCCGCGCATCTGAAACAGGTCGTGATGAACACCGCATCCGCCTTTGTAGTGCCTTTTACTATGCTCTGTGCCCGCGCTATCATAAGCCTCAGGTCAGGGCTTGCCACCTGCAGGCCGAACTCATCGGATATTTCCTTTATCCGGCCTATCTCTACCTCAGGAAAAACTATCTGCGCGTTGACCTTGGCGGCGGCTTCCTCTATCTCATGCTGGACGCCGCTGTACTCTGAGCCGCAGGTCAGGTGTGCTATCCGGATCTTTCTCATCTTCATTCCTCCTCGGCCCGTGCTTTTTCCTTTTCCTGCTTCATCAGCTTATCCAGGAACTCTTTCACCTGCAGGACAAGATTTTTAGCATCGTTCTCGCTCTTCGGGTATTTTAGCTCCAGCACAGGGATGTCCTTCATTCTGACGACGTATTTGATAAGCTCGTTTGTCCTTGCGCATCCCATGCAGCCGAACATGTATTCGGCATCCTCGATTATGATCGCCGCCTCTGCCTGCTCTATCAGCGGGTCAACTATGGCCATTCTCCCCCTGACACCCGAGGGTATCTCGATCGCAGCCCACTTTAGGCCCTTCTTTGGGTCATCCGGGGTCACGTTCAACGGAGGGGAATCGAGACCCGGCGTGTTGACCTTTTTCCTTATCTCGGTCATCAGCGCCAGTGGTTCATGACCGAACCTTTCCACAAGGTCCGATAATATCAGGCTATTAGTCGGATAGATGAAAACTTTCATTTCTTTGATCCCTCTCCTTTCTTTGAAGTCTCCTCATCGATTATTTCTTTGAATCTATCAACGTCAAGATTTTTTGGAACCGGTTGCGATATCGGCTTGCTGCCCCTATCTACCAGTATCAGCCCCTTTGAAATGTCGGGGAGAATGTCCAGTTCGCATTTTAGCTGGTGGAAACCGGGCCTGGGGCCGCCGCCTCTGTCTGCCCTGCACCGGCGCGGATCGCCGGGCGGGAATCCCCTCTCCTTTGAAAAGATTTTATAGGGATTCAGTTTCCTTAGCTCCATTATCACGTAATCGACATCTTTCCTTTTTCCAGTCACCATTAGACCAAAGCAAGTTTCCTTTATCGTCACGTCACTGGATACCTTGTATGCGGCAAGTGCGAGGTTCGATGGTAACTCTGTGTCGGATATGACCACGATCTTCGTGATAACTTCTTCGTCTCTTGCCTTTGCTTTTGCCTCTACCATCTTTAAACCTCTATAAAGTATATCGTATCTTTTTCTCTAACCTTTTTCAATTTACTCATGTCCGCAATTCGTCCTATGATGTTCGTCGCATCGTATTTTTCGCCGGTAGGGCCGAACTTCACACTATCGCTGAACCTCACGCCCAGCATACCCATATGTTTAGCTGACATGTTAGTCAGCCCCATTTCTCCGCACTTCACCGTCGAGCCCGACTCGGGCTTGTTCTCGGGTATAAGCTCTCCGACCGTCACCGGCTTTCCTTTGAACAGTAAAGTATCCTCGTATTTGAAGTATACCGACAGGGAGCCCACCTTATGCTCCTTCAATCCGCTTGCACGCCTGAAGTACTCGGTCGATGCGGGTGCGATGTCATTGTAAAGTCTGATCCCTATGAGGTCATCCCCGGGTATGGACTTGATCTTTACGCTGCCCGAAGAGAATATTTCCATGGTCGTTTTTGGCACCTGTTCGACGACCACGGCATCGTCGCCTTCATATCCGCTTTTTTCGTATTTTATGCCGGTCTCCGAAAGAAACTCTTCAGCGTCTTTTAGCGAAAGACCGAGCATGCTCAGCCTTTCCGGCCGTGTCCGTACGGCGATCATCTGTCCAGGGGAAGCCAGTCTCACAAGTTCAAGACCTTTCGTGATGTTCCCGATTATCGAATGATAAATATTTGAGGTCATATCCGACTTTGAGATATATATGCGGCCTTTTCCGCGTCCGTCAGTCCTGACGCTGATAGACCCCTCGCTCCTTGCCGCGAGGTTTTCATACGGGCATGATTCCCCGAGCATAATGTCCGTGGACAGGAACGAACTGGCGACAAAATCCACCCTGAAGGTCTTATCCTTAACTGCCGCATAGAAATGTTCAGCGCCGTCCCTGGCACGATCGTTAAGCTCGACCTCGATCTCGGAATGTATCTCCATGCCGTCTTCAAGGGGTATTGAGACATCTGTAGTGACAAGCTTATTGGTAAACTTTTCAAGCGTTATGACCGGCTCGATGGTCTCTATCCTGTCTTCGCCGGTGAGGTTCGCAAGCACGCTTCGGCCTGATACTACCCGGGCAAACTTTCCGCCCCCTTTTACGCCATAATCCGAAAAGTGATCGGATTTACAAATGATAAGATAAGTGTTCTTAGAGTCGTATCCGCCCGTGCCAAAGCATACGTCCCACCTGTGATATTCGAATTCGCCTTTCCCGGCAGGCACGCCTGAAGACACCGGGCCGACAGATATCGCCTGTGCATCAGCCCATTTTAATTGTGTGTCCTTTAATTTACTGTAAGTATCGAGCCAGAATTTTTTCATACGCTCATCCGTAAGCTCGATGATCAATTCTCCACGTGTCGTTACTATTCGAAACTCGGTCGCCACTTCCTTTCGGGCCTCTTCCCTGCCCATCACAATGCCTATGACAGTGTTGGGGACATATTTCGTGCCCGATTGGTCGAGAGCGTCCAGAAGAATAGAGCCAGGCCGCAGGGCTAGTTTTTTCTCGTTAACTTCGACAACTATCTGTTCCATTACCCTCTGCTCCGTCCTATACTACTCTTTTTTTAAATCATATACTTTCTATAATAATGTAAAAATTAAATTAAAAAGGCGGGAATGACCTGTTCAGGGCCCGCGAGCCATGATCTCGCGCTCCTGCTCTGAGACTTTATTGAGAACGGATTCCACATCCCCAATCTCTACGATCTTTCCAGCCCTCATGAGCATCGCCCGGTCGCATACCATTTTGACGAACTCCATGTCATGCGATACTATGACAAAGGTCTCTCCGATCTCTTCTCTCGAGGATAATATCGAGCTCGCGACATCCCTCTTTGTGATCGGGTCCATAGTTCCTGTCGGCTCATCAAGGACCACCATACGGGGCTCCTTGATAAGGACCTGCGCAAGCGCTACCCTGTGACGCTCGCCTTCCGAAAGCTCGCCGGGATATATGGACAGGATCTCATCCGCCCTATCCTCGGAGAACCCGGCTATCATCAGCGTATGTATCGCCTTTCTTTCCGCCAGTTCTGCAGGGAATTCCAGGCCTATGGCATCAGTCAGGTTATCCACGATAGTCCTGTGCGGGTACAGGTCGAATTCCTGGTGAAGAAGCCCGATATATTGCTTCGCCCTGCCTCTTGCGTAGTATCCCGGCTCCAGCATGTTGATCCAGTCGTCGCCGATACGGACCTCGACCATGCCCTGTGTCTCTTCCAGGTTTCCTGTGACTGCGTTCGAAAGAGATGTCTTGCCGGCACCACTCACGCCGATTATTCCGAATATTTCCCCTTCTTTTACCTCAAAAGAGATGTTGTTTATCGCTTTTATGACGCCGCGGTCTATTGAGAAATATGATTTTCGGAGGTCCTTTACACGAAGGATGGGTTCGCCTGCAGTATATTCCCTCTTTTCGAAAGCCTTCTGGAACTTCATGAACTCCTTTATGACGTCATCCGGAGCCCCTACCATCGTGATCTCGCCTTCGTCCATAAGGACCGCCCTTGTCGCGATATCGCTGATGACCTCATAGAAGTGAGAGGTGATAAGGACTGTCATGTTATAGTTCTTTGCCGCATTGATAATGCTCTGGTGCACGATCTTTGCGGTTTTCGGGTCGAGCGTGCCGGTGGGCTCGTCGGCGAAGAGCACCATCGGCTCTTTGGCCATCTGCCTTGCAAGCACCACTCTTTGCTTCTCACCGCCCGAAAGGTCCCTGGCAATATGCATCATACGGTGTGACAGCTTGACCTGTTCAAGGAGGTCGGCCGCCCTTTGCACTATCTGTGACTGTGAATAATTGATATCGTCGAGGGCCCTGATCACGTTCTCTATTACGCGGTCGTCCCCGTATAAAGCGAACGTCCTCTGTATCATTATGGCGACACGTCTGGCTATCGCGCGTCTTTCTTTATCCGGTGCGTCCTCGTCAAGTATATCGACGTCCCATTCGGACATATTTCCACCGCATTTCGGGCATTGTTTACCGACCCATGAAGGCGGGTTAACGAATCCGCAGGAATCGCAACGGGCAGTGTGATAAATAACGCTTCCCGATGCAGGGATATCTTCATCAAGGCCTCTGAGCACGTGGAGCAGTATAGTCTTTCCGGCTCCGCTCCTGCCTATGATACCCAATGTTTCCCCCTCTTCTATAGTGAGATTGATGTCCTTTAAGACCCTCTTTTTGCCGTAAGTCACGTTCAGGTTTTTAATCTCGATAAAGGCAGTCACGAATTAAACCTCCGATTAAATGATCATGAATGAAATTATCCATTTACTGATTCTTTCTATTTTGCTCTTTTATCATATGTAAACTTTCCTCGACAATATTTTCGACCTCAAGTATGTTGTCGACAATAAGGTCTGCGCTCTCATAAAGTATCACTGGCCTGGTGCCATCCTGCTGTAAAGTCAGCACCCCCATGTCAGCAGCCTGAAAAGCAAGCTGGTCATTAATACCGTCGCCGACCATTATCACACGGTCATATTTTTCTTTCAGGCTCATTACGACATCCCTTTTTCCCGAAGGGGACAGTGCGTCGTATACGTTAGATAATGGGATCTTTAGCTCCTCTGCCAGCGTTATCAAAGACTTATAATTATCGCCGGATGCGATGTAGACATCGGCCCCTGACGCCATTATCCGGCCGATCATCCCGGTGACTCCCGTAAAGAGCTTTCCCCCCGTGGCCAGCACATAAGGTATTGACCGGTTAGCGATGTCGACTACAAGCCCTATATTCACATAATATATATCCTTACACTTAAATTTAACCGCCGCTATCGCTTCCTGCAGATCCCCGATAGTCGCTGAACGATCCTCTATGGCTGCTTCCCGGATTTGTTCACCGGGGCATTTTGTGCCTCTGCATACAATATCCATCAATATGTTATTCTTATCGATGAATTCGGAAACATAGATATCTTTGTCGATACCGAATATTTCCACAGGCTCCGCTTTTAACGCGACCAGCGCACAGTTATGGCCTTTTACGATTATGTTAGTCGACACTACGTTCTCGACCAGCTGTTTTCGGGCTACGTCCTTTGCCACGCGGTACACTTTTAACAGGGTTCCCGCGCTGTCAAATACTATTGCTGTTCTCATAGGCAACTTAATTACTCGAATATTTTTGTCATTTTAGTTATGACCGTATATAATTTTTATTCCCATTTTTATATTCAAAGGGAACATGGCATTTTTATTATAGTTTATAAGATTAAAGGTCAATACATTACTATATTAAGAGATTATATGATAAATAGTTAACAATCGCTATTTTTTAAACCCTTCGTCAAACCTGTCGCCGAACTCCCCGATGTCAAGCAGCCTTACGACACTTTTATTATCGAACATCAGGACATACCCATAGTTCCTTAATGTGTTAAGGCTTTCATAGAGCCCGAAATCGTCGATGCCCAGGGAGGATCTCAGGTTAGATAATGGAACTTCCATATTTCCGGTCTCTTTGGCGGTTTTCCTGATCTCGAGATATATCCGGATATCACGCCTTGTAAGCTCACTGTTGAAATGATCCATGCGCACGCTTCTTTTTGAGCCGCCGACGAGAATGTCCCTGAGCTCCATCCCGTCATACATATACCGCAGGTCCGCGAATTTTTCTACCTGCATCTCCCAGATCCCGTCCAGAAGCTCATCCTGTATCTTTAGCTGAGATTCGATGATCCGGGAGGCTTCTCCTAAAAATTTGAATATCGCGTTATTCTGCGTCAGCCTCAGCCTTGCAAGCGATTCGGCGACCTTTATTTCGGCGAACGGCTTGAATTTCAGGTCTACCCTCGACTTTTCAAGGTCCTTGCGGACACGTATTATGCTACGCTCCAAAAGCTTTATGTCCTTTTTTCTTATATGCGGCTTGCAGATAAGCGCCGAAAGCTGGTACGATACTACGTCGGAGGACAGCGGCTGCCTGAAGCGATATTTTGACTGGTGCTGGATTATCGGCAGGTTCACCATCAGCGACGTCTTGTTCTCCACAAGAAGGTTTACCTCGCTGCACTTTTTCAAGAGCGACGTCACGGATCTTTCTTCATCCTTTGTGGATAGCGCCTTATACATGTATGATGGGTTAAAGGATTTGAAGCCGGAAGGTATCATGTTAAGTATGCCTTTTTTAAAGTTCCTTATCTCTTTCTTATCATCTATGAAAGCATCCCGAAAGACTGTCAGCCCTCCGTTCCCGATCTCGTTGCTCGGGCAACTCACCACCTGAAGCGGCAATATGTGGTGAAGAAAGTCTTTTTCGGCATTATCATAATTGATCGTCGTATAATGTATAAACTCGTCCAGGTACAGCCTTGGCTTTGGCAGTACCTCGAAAAGCTCCTTATCCCCCAGAGGAGTGATCCCCTTTACCCCATAAGATCTGAACCTTTTCGGATACCTTTCGATATGCGGAGGCCCGTCCGCATTCACCTGTACGAACTGCCCCTCCGAGGGATATGGCTGGTCGTACATTTCCGGAAACACATAATAAACGGGATCGCCCATCGGATCTAAAAAGGGGCTTTTTGAAAGAGTGAACACCCGGTTGCCTCCGCCTTTCAGCCAGGTGAACCAGCCCCAGTGCTCCTTATCGCTATCGAACAGTAGCGCTCGCTCAAAGTCTGCGAACTCGCTTCCGATCCAGTCCCTCTTTAGCCCCGTCATGATCGAATGCTTATAGTCCGGCTAGATAATAAAACTAATTTTTCAGGATAAAAATATCCTTTCGATAAAAATACCGGATAACACAAATTTAAGGATATTGACAAGGGCATTTTCTTTCATATACGGCCTTACAGGGTAGAAATTACCTTGAAAATATCATGATGTTTTTTTCTTCTCCGTCTCCTTGAAAGCATCGACCATCAGAGGGAATATCCTGCCCATGATGTCAGCGTCGCTGAAATTTTTATCGATGCCTGCCTGGTTGATTATGTCCAGAATATTGGAGGAAGTGGGAGCAGAGCCCCTGATCTTGTATTGCCAGTATGTCTTTACGATGAAACGCATAAAATCTGATTTATCATTGAAGATCCCCTTCAGTATCAGCTCATCCAGAGTGTTCATGGATTCCGCCGAAAGAGACAGGTCAGGGGCCTTTTCTCTAGAAAATACAGTACTCACGATGTCCTTAAAATCCATAATTACCAAATTTATAAAAAGGATATATTTATTTAAGATTTCCTGACAAATTTATTGAAATAAATCCGGGAAAAAAGAAAATAGATATCGCTAAACATCACTCAGGCATATTCAGCGAATAAGTCATGTGACGATCTTACACTTTTTTCTTGCAGAAGTACCAATCTTTACAGTCGTACCCTTCCTTTAGCCTTTTATCTGCGGCTTCCTGAGTGGCCGGAGGCGGCACTATGACCGGATCTCCCGGCTTCCAGTTCGCAGGGGTCGCTATCTTTTCCTTATCCACAAGCTGTAATGAATCGATCACCCTCAATAGCTCGTCCATGTTCCTGCCGGTAGACATGGGATAATATACCATTGCACGCAGCATGCCGTTAGGGTCGATGAAAAACACAGATCTTACCGCGGAAGTATCGCTCAAGCCGGGATGGACCATATTATATGCTTTTGCCACCTTCATGTCAAGGTCGGCTATGACAGGGAAGGGTATGTGGACACCCATTTTTTCCTCGATATTACGTACCCAGGCTATATGCGAATAAACGCTATCGATGCTAAGGCCGATCACCTGTACGTTACGCTTTGCGAACTCGTCGAACAGCTTCGCGAATGCCATGAACTCCGTTGTGCATACAGGCGTGAAATCCGCAGGATGGGAAAACAGTAGTACCCATTTTCCTTTAAACTGTGATAATTTAACCCTACCGTGCGTGGTATTTGCTTCGAATTCGGGTGCGGGCTCCCCGAGTATCAGCGGCTTTGGCGCCGGCATACAGCATTCTTCTTCATGCATATAAATATCACCATAAATATATTTACTGGATATTATTATAACCTATTCGGTAGGAAGAGAAGGGAATACCATAAAATCTCCGGGCTTTTTCGTGTTAAAAATTAAAATCATTTTTTAGGGGAGATCGTCACTAAGAGGACTGACGCCAGCCCGCAGAACAAGGATAAGAATACGACTGCCACTCCGAAACTATAAAGGGGGCTTGAATCGACATCAGGTTCCGCCACTGTCGCCTCAGCAGGCGTAGCCGTATTTACCGGGGACGATGTCGGTTCCGGCGTGTTGATGGGCGCGGCAGGGACAGGAATATGGAACATCATAGTTACGGATGCCTTATCGACATCAAGCCATAAAGGTGCGTTAGCTGTTAGCCCGTTCTTTACGGCTTCAATGCCGTAGTTCCCATACCTGACGCTGTCAAAAGTGAATGACCCGTCATAGCCCGATCTCACAGACATGACCGGCTCAAGTTTATCCCCTTTTACGAGACTGATCGTAACATCTGCCCCTGCGACAGGACTTGAGTCTGAGTCCAGGACCATACCTTTTACCATACCATATTTTAACGAGGATAAGACGATGTCATGTACGTAAGACCCGCTTACGACCCTCACATCAGTCGAATTATTAAACGAGCAATAATTTGCGGCGACCCGGTAGTCCCCCGCAGGGAGTATTGTGTAGCGATATACCCCTGAAGAGTCCGCAACGGACCTGCCGTCATTTGCATAGCCCGGGTCTTCCGAACTATTATAGCCGACATACCGGGAGCCGTCCCACCGGTAGAGGTAAACGCTGGCATAAGGGACTGGTTTCATCCCGGCGTCATATACAGTGCCTGTGATAATATTCGGATTAACGTGATCGATTTTAAGCCCTACAGAGCGGCTGTTCTTGCCGGATTCCAAAATGGTCGCCTTAATGCTTACATTCCTGGATAGCGTATCGGCAGGAATACGGCCATATTCCACAGTCATCCCGTCTTTCAACGGTAATGTGATATCATATTTGTTCCCTTCCCCCGGGAAAAGGCCGGGCGCAGCATAGTAGGACTCCTGAATTAGCCTGACGTTGAAGCCGTCAGGCAGAGGGTCGCCATTAGTGTCCCTTGCAGTGATAGTTATGTTAATAGTCGACGATCCGTCCGCCTTGATCGATGCGGAGCCGGCCGTCAGCGTGAACTGGCCGATGATCGGGTACATCCTTATGGCCACTATGGAGGATGTATTAGAGTAAACGTTGAACTGCTGCGTAGTGCTCTGACCCCAGCCGGGCTTATCGGCGATCAATCGATAAAGGCCGGCCGTTTCCGACGGCTCGACGTTAGTTATATAGAAATTGCCTTGCTGGTCGGTGTTCAGTATCGACGCGACATTATCATACTTATCGAGAAGTTTTATGTCGCAGTTTTCTACGCCTTTGATCCCATCGGGTAATGTGACCCTGCCGATGATATAGCCCGTAGAGGCGGCATTAGCGGGTTCGCTGCTTACTAAAATATAATTAATGAAAGCTAAATTCAATATTAGAATTATAAATATGCAATAAAATCTAACATTATTTATTTTCATGCCATACATCAGAACTATGCGGTCATATTAAAATTTTTTGTATGACAATTGTAATTACTAAGTGCTGTGCCCCGCTAGTTCATGATCTTAGTATATTTTTTTAACCACAAAGCGCACAAAGGAACACAATGGTACACAAAGGACTTTTTATAAAGTTATCATATTCTTAAAAAAAAAATTGTGGACCCTCGAGCCCTTAGCGCCCTTCGTGGTGAAAAAAACGTGTCCTTGGTTGCCTTTGTGGTGATCTTGATCAAAGATGAACTTACATACACATTAAACAAGTTACAGGACATAACGCTAAGAACCATCATTTGCCTTTTACCCTTTTCTTTTTCATGACACCTTCGACGAAGTGCTTTTTCCATCCCTCGGAAATATCATAGACAGTATCGATCCGGGCCTTTACCTCCCTGTCTATCCTGCCCCCGGCATGCGGGCGTGACGACCCGTGAGCTTTTTCCAGGTCTACGTCCCCGTTACGTATATGCTCCAGCTCATGGCATATCGTCTCCAGTAAAAATTCCCGCGGAGGCTCATGCTCCAGAACCTTCCGGTTTAAAAATATCACCCAGCGGTGATCTCCGTTAATAGTTTTTATCGCCCTCACTTTAGCGAAAACGACCTTCCTTCGCGTAAGGGTCATGTCAAGGGTGTCGAGGCCTATCATATGGTCTTTGAGCTCCGGGTAGTATCCGCGTGCCGCTTCGAAAATGTCGTCAAGCATGCGCCTATGGAAATGACGTTAATGGCTAAAATGATTACGACAGGGATGCGCTATGGAAAAATCAGGATTTAGTTACTATAAAAAAATTAAAATTCAGATTGGCTCCGGATGTACAGGCCAAGGTCGGCTTCTGTATTGACAGTCACCCTATCCGCGAACAGGCCGCTATAGTCGAACCTGGACCTGCCCAGCCCTATCGCCTCGCCATACTTATTGGCGATTATGATCTTATCGTTCTGCTCTATACTTTCATCCGCCCAGTTAATTGATGTGCCGAAGACGTCTCTCCCGTAAAGGACGAGGGATTCTGCCTGGCCGACCACCTTGATCTTTTTCCTGTCGGACATCTTTGAGATCAGGTAAGCGCCCTCAAGGCTGAGGTTAAGCTGCTTTTTGCCGATCTCCCCGATATGCAGCCCTGCCGTGACGGGTTCCGGTTCTTTTCCCATGAGATAGTATTTGGCCTCGGGCGTGACCGCGAACACGTCGTTCTTTTCTCCCTGCCTTATGACGAACTCAAGTTCCTGTGAAAGCTCAAACGCTCCCCAGTAATCAAGGCTTCTTCTGAGGACTGTAAGCTCGATCTTTTTCAAACCTCTATACATTCTTCAACCTCGCGACAAAAAACCCTGACGTTCCATGGATATGCGGGTACAGCCTTCTGGCGTTCACTACCTGCGGATCGAACTTTAGCTCCCCGAAAGATCTTAGCCCCGGCTCGCCATAAGGGATAGGCTCAACCTTCATGCCATGCTCTTTTATCGCATGGTCCACGATAAGCTCATTTTCTTCCGGAGCGAACGAGCACGTTGAATATACGAGCACGCCGCCCGGTTTAAGGCATTCGTACGCGGCATCGATCAGCTCTGTTTGCATATTCGAGCAATATTCTATGTCCGATATGTCCCTGCTGGTTTTCCGGGTCCTGTCTTTAGCTATGACACCTTCCCCTGTACAGGGAGCGTCCAGCATGATCTTATCCGCCCTGATGTCGAGCTTTGAAAGCTCGCGCGCGTCCATTCCATATACGACCGTGTTCATCACACCGCATCTGCCAAGGTTCAGCATAAGCCCCGGCATTCTTGCAGGTTCCGCCTCTATTGCGATAAGGATACCCTCATTGTTCATCAGCTGCGCCAGGTGCGTGGTCTTTCCGCCGGGCGATGCTGCCATGTCGATGACGACGTCGCCGGGCACCGGCGCCAGCGCGAGGGCGGGCACCATCGACGACATGTCCTGAATATAGAACAGGCCCAATAGATGCTCGGCTGAAGCCCCTATAGAATAAGGCTCGGACATCACCTCAAGGCAGTCGGGAAGGTCGAGTGCCTTTACGATGAATCCTTTGTCCGTAAGCCTCTTTATGAGAGCGTTGGCCGAGACCTTGATGGTGTTCACTCTAATATATGTCCTTGGCGGCTCTTCCATGCTCGCAAGGAACTTTTCCAGGTCCGGGACGAACCGGGCGAACCGGGCGACCATATACTCGTCGTACCGGTATTTCCGGGCCAGCCCCTTTACTTTTTCATCAGCTTTAAATTCCTGTATCACTTTACTCGCCACGTTAAAACTATCCCTTCATCCATGGGCTCGAATTTTTTTAGCTCTAGCCCGATGGCCTCTTCCCGCTCCAGAATGCCTTCGCCGTCCATGAATGTGGGCGCGTCTTTTCCGCCGATTATCAAATTGCCCACGAACACGGATATTTCATCGACAAGGCCGGACCGGACCATTCCCCAGTTGAGCGTTGCGCCGCCTTCGACCATCAGGCGGTTTATTTCGCGGTTCTTCAGCCCATGGGCCATTTCCACCAGGTCTACCTGGCATTCGCCGGCCACAAGTATCTCAGCTTTTTTGCTTAAAGCCTCGACACGATCTGCGGGCGCTGACCTTGATACGACAATGATCCTTTTCCCCGTGCCTTTCTTAAATATATCCGCATCAAGCGGCGTTCTCGCCTGGCTGTCTACAACTATCCTGACAGGATTTTCGTCAAGACCGCTCTCCACCCTTTTTCTGCGGCGCTCTTCGGACTTTACGGTAAGGCTCGGGTCATCGGCCAGCACTGTGCCTATTCCCACCATCACCGCGTCGGAGCCGGCGCGCAGTCCGTCTACACGGTCGAAGTCGGTCTTGCCCGATATCTTGACCTGTTTTCTCTTTTTTGTCGATATTTTGCCGTCCGCGCTCATCGCCGAATTAATGAATGTGAAAGGTCTGTCCTTAAGCATGATTATGCCTTTAGCAGGGCATTTGTATAAACCTTGCTATGATTATATGACTTACGCTGGAACAGTAACGAATAATCCACCGTAATAACCGGTCTTTTATGAATAATCCGTGATTATTGACTGTTATATCAATATATAAATTAATTTATATTTTTATTTACATATAATAATACAGTATTGTGAAAATTAGCAAGCTTCTTTTAATGTCATCGATAATATTCTATGTTTTCTATGACATCCTGTCGACCCTGGCGGCTTTCAACTATCTCGGGACGTTTGATTATGAGAAGAGCGCCCTGATAAAAGCCTCATTTGATATGGCAGGAGTCCCGGGATTTATACTTATTAAGATAATATTATCGCTGCTTGCATTATTCATCGCATATTCCCTGATAGAGCGTTATGACAGGCTCAGCGGGTTCGGGATAGGGATACTCACAGGCGCCACCGTGTCAGGGATATTCGTAGGGACCTCGAACATGAACATCGTATTTAACGGCTCGTCCATATGGCTGATGGGAATGGACAGCGGAACGATCGCAGCGATCATTATCCTGGGATGTTCGCTGCTGGGATTCCTTCTAACTCCGGGGCATAATGCCACTTTGAATGCCAGATGATCGTCGATACATACCCATTTCAATTTCATATTACCATAATCGCAATTAACGTAATAATAATTAGATAAGTGATACAAAACAAATAAATACGCTAAAAACATTTTTGACTATGTAGTGCAGGGGTTTCATATAAGACCGTCCTACAGCAATAACAATCGTATGTTATTAGATAATCGGTGGTCGGGAAGGCAGGGATGTTCACTTGGGCGCATATCGTAAATTGTCTGTCAATGCATTACGCACTGGGGTTTTGTGCGGGATTGCTGGCATGGCTGTCGATGTGGACCATATTCCGCATATTGTCTTCAATGCCTCTCTCCCGGTACTCTTTAACACATTTCATTTTGGAACGGGAAGGTTTCTTCATCCTGCTATTTTCTATATCGGTTGCGCTTGTATCGCATGTATTGGAGGATTACTGGTACTCGATCTTCTAGTGATGATCGTATCAGCCGTAGCCGCCAGGATCATAAAAGCCGTTGAAAGCATAGGAAATCTTGATAATTGATCGATTATCGGGATAGGATATGAAAACGCCTTATATAAATGGCATTTTTATGCGCACGGTCATGCTTCAATACTTTTGGACCGGGGGTCTTAATTATATAGTTTGAAGGCTTGTACATCAAATAATCAATAATAAGGTGATGCAGATGCAGGCTTCTTTCGACGTAAGGCTCCTGGATTCGACGTACGAGGTCGTCCAAAAGGAAACCCCTCAAGGAAATGATAGAGAGGACGTCATAGTAAAGCTATACGGAAAGACGCGCGAAAACAAGAGCGTCACTATACTATGTCCTGACTTTAAGCCGTATTTCCATGTCTTTGAGCCGACAGGAGAGTTGAGAAAAACTTTAGAGTCACACGAGGACGTTTTATCGGTCAGCGATGTCAAATTAGAGTATAAAGGCAGCGTTGAAGAATTTTTAGAGGTAAAGGTAAGGGCACCGTGGCTTGTCCCGAGGTTCAGGTCGGATCATGAGCTTCAACATAAGACTATTTACCTTGAGAACCCCCCTGCTGAATTGCTGGAACAGTTAAGGGCGGAACAGGATGTCTCGGATGTGATTCCGGGACATGAAGTCAAAGTAAGCACCATCGATCGCGTCTATTCTCAAAAGCTGATCCACAAATATGGCCTTTTTAAATATATGGACGCGAAAGAGCAGGAAAAGTTCAGGAGCAAAGGAACGTTCTTTGCCGCGGACATTGTCTTCACTAACCGTTTTATCTATGACATGGACATGGAAACGTGCATATCGGTCAAAGGCGAAGTGATCGAAACAAAAAGCCAGTATACCACTGATATAGTGCTAAAAGCATCAGAGTTCGGCAAATGCGACATCTTTACCCCCGGATTAAAGATCATGAGCTTCGACATTGAAAGCTCGATAAAATACGGCAACATTTACTGTATCTGTCTTACCGTCCTAGACGAGGCCACAGGCGCCATAGAGGAAAGGATGATAAGCTCGGTATTCGGGCCGAGAACCGAGGATATGTCTCCCGGAGAGAAGGATGACAGGGACGAGGATGAGCGGCGCATGCTCAGGGAATTCATAGAGGAAGTAAGAAAACTTGACCCTGACATAATCACAGGATATAACATCAACAATTTCGACCTTGCCATGCTGTACGACAGGTCGAACCTGCTGTTAGGCAATAACAATAACAACAACGGGGAAAAGCAGAAAAAGCCCGCCGGGGAGTTTATGACCATCGGCAGGGATTCGCTCGGCCTTACCCGGAGAGAGAACCGTACTACGGGATTCGTGAACTGGGACCTTAAAGGAAGGATCGTACTTGACGCATGGCTCTCGGTCAAGAAAGAGCTCAGGCCAAAGAGAGAGGGGCTGGGTTATGTTTCGGCCATGCTGTTTAACGATACTAAAGATAACATCAACAGCACGAAGATGGATGAAGAATGGGTAAACCGCAGGGACGAAGTTGTAAAATATTGTCTTAAGGACGCGGACCTTGCCCTGCGCATCCTTACACATCCCCGTATCAACACGGTCAACAAGCTTATGGACGTCGCGATCCCGTCAAAATTACCAGTCAAGGAAGTATCAGGCGGCCAGAACAGGATGATCGAGAGCCTGCTGATAAGGATGGTCGACAGGGAGAAGATCGCCGTGCCGATGTCTACGGGGGAGACCTATGATTATGAGGGCGGATTCGTATACGAGACCAAGCCCGGATTATGGGAATGGGTCATAGGGCTTGACTTTTCTTCGATGTATCCCTCGCAGATCATAAAGCATAATATCTGCTTCACCACCGTCACAAAAAATAAGGATGAAGCGGAACACGTGTCTCCGATGAACGCATTCTTCCTGCCTCACGAGAAACGCCACGGCATAGTGCCCCGGATGGTGGAAGGGCTGCTCACTTCGAGAAAACAGGCAAAGGCGATGATGAAGCAGGCAAAGGCGGACGGGGACTCGGATAAGGCAGAGTATTATAACAGGCTTCAGAATGCCATCAAGGTATTATCCAACGCCACATACGGTTACTTCGGGACAAAGTTTTGCAGGTGGCCGTTCAATAAGTATATAGCGCCCAGCATTACAGCCTGGGCCAGGGAAGAGATCAGGATGGTCGTAAGCACCCTGGAATCCCGCGGCTACACGGTCATCGCAGGGGATACGGATTCGGTCTTCTTCACTTCGAAAGACCATCGCAACGTCGAGGACTGTAAGCTTCTAGGGTTCAGGATCCAGCAGGAGTTCTCGGAAGGTAACATGCATCTCGAGCTCGAAAAGATAATGGAGAGGTTCTTCGCACACGCCAAGAAAAGGTATTTCGGCAAGATAATATGGCCGGAGGAAACGCTCCTTATCAGGGGGTACGAGCCCAGGCGAACCGACTCTTTCGATCTCCAGAGCGAGACGATGACGAAGGTATTCCAGATAGTCCTGGAAGGCAAGCCCGACGATGCTGTGAATTATTCGAAGGACACTATCGAGAATACTTTAAAAGGAAGGATAGACCTGAGCTCTCTGGTGATATCAAAGAGCGTTAACGATTTTGACAGCTATGACAACCCCGACTCACTCGTACATGTGAATGTCGCTAAACGCCTTCAGGAAATGGGTTACGAGTTCACGCCAGGGATGAAGACGCCTTTTATAATAACGAACGCCTCGGTGCAGCCGATAAAGGCGGAGCCGATAATAGAAGGTGTGCCGTTCACGGCCAGGCCCGATTACAAGTATTATGCCGAGCGCCTTGCAATGGCATTGTCCCGGATCACTGAGGCTTTCGGGTGCGATGAGAGGACGCTGATGCAGGGTAACTCGCAGCGTACGCTGGAGTTCTTCTGCGAGGAAAAGCCGGTGATAAAGGCAGAGCCAGCAGCCGGCAAAGAGCAGTCTAAAAAGATTAAGCAGACAGCCACGCTAGATATGTTCATGTGATGAAGGGGTCATTCACATAGTAGTTTGGCCTTATATCACCTGTTTTATTTTATCGTCTTTTTACCACATAGCGCACAAAGGCAACCAGGGGCACTGTTCTCACCACGAAGGGCGCTAAGGGCTCGAGGGTACACCAGTTTCCACCACAAAGCGCACAAAGGCGACAAAGGAACACTAATTTTCACCACAAAGCGCACAAAGGAACACAAAGGCACACAAAGGACTTTTTTAGAAGGTTATCATATACTTAAAAAAATTTGTGGACCTTATTCGCCTTGGTGCGCTTCGTGGTGAAAAATGGTGAACCCTTGTTGCCAGTAGTTGTGATGGTGTTTAGTTGGTTGTTTGGATAGGGGTTGTGGTTGTTTTCTTTTTCTTAATATTTTGTTGGTGTTTTGATTAATCGATTGTTTTTGTTGATTAATGGTTTGAGAAGCTGTG